>NZ_JBNDIT010000014.1:0-142229 GCF_050434545.1 Comamonas sp. 4034
AACTTCTTGGACAGAACGGTAGCGATAGCAGCCGTCAGGGTGGTCTTGCCGTGGTCAACGTGACCGATGGTGCCCACGTTCACGTGGGGCTTGGTACGTTCAAACTTACCTTTTGCCATGAGAAATTCTCCAAATAAAGAGCAAAACCTGTGTTGGGTTTAACGTCTACACCCGATTGCTTGGTCGCTTCGCACAGGAAACAAAGCGGCACCGGATCGTAGACAAACTATTAAAAAGATAGCTGCTTGCGCCCGATCAACAGGCGCAAGCGCTACTTTCATTAGGCCTTGGCGCGTGCTGCAACAATGGCTTCTGCCACGTTGCGAGGAGCTTCAGCGTAGTGCTTGAACTCCATCGTGTACGTAGCGCGACCTTGCGTTTGCGAACGCAGCGAGGTGGCGTAGCCGAACATTTCGGACAGTGGCACTTCTGCCTTGATGGCCTTGCCGCCACCAACCATGTCTTCCATGCCCTGCACCATACCGCGGCGGGACGACAGGTCGCCCATCACGGTACCGGCGTAGTCTTCAGGCGTTTCCACTTCCACGGCCATCATTGGCTCGAGGATGACGGGATTGGCCTTGCGGGCACCTTCCTTGAAACCGAAGATGGCAGCCATCTTGAACGCCATTTCGTTCGAGTCCACATCGTGGTACGAACCGAAGGTCAGACGAACCTTGACGTCCACCACAGGGTAGCCAGCCAGAACACCGGAGGTCAGTGCTTCGATCACGCCCTTTTCCACCGCAGGGATGTATTCGCGAGGAACCACACCGCCCTTGATTTCGTCGACGAATTCAAAGCCCTTGCCGGCTTCTTGAGGCTCCAGAGTCAGAACCACGTGGCCGTACTGACCCTTACCGCCAGACTGACGAACGAACTTGCCGTCCACGTCCTTGACCGTGCTGCGGATGGTTTCGCGGTAGGCAACCTGGGGCTTGCCCACGTTGGCTTCCACACCGAATTCACGCTTCATGCGGTCAACGATGATTTCCAGGTGCAGTTCACCCATACCGGCGATGATGGTCTGACCGGATTCTTCGTCCGAACGCACGCGGAAGGATGGATCTTCTGCAGCCAGACGCGACAGAGCGATACCCATCTTTTCCTGGTCGGCCTTCGACTTGGGCTCCACAGCCTGTGCAATCACAGGCTCTGGGAACACCATACGCTCCAGCACGATAGGGGCGCCGACATCGCACAGGGTTTCACCCGTGGTCACGTCCTTCAAGCCCACGCAGGCGGCGATGTCACCGGCGCGGATTTCGTCCACTTCGATGCGGTCATTCGCCATCATCTGCACGATACGGCCGATACGCTCTTTCTTGCCCTTGACCGAGTTGAACACGGTGTCGCCCTTGGAGAGCACGCCCGAGTACACACGCACGAAGGTCAACTGGCCCACGAATGGGTCGGTCATCAGCTTGAACGCCAGAGCCGAGAATTTTTCGCTGTCATCAGCCTTACGGGTCAGCTTCTTTTCTTCGTCGTCAGGATCGGTACCTGCCACGTCAGGGATGTCCACTGGCGAAGGCAGATAGTCGATCACAGCGTCGAGCATGCGCTGTACACCCTTGTTCTTGAACGCGGTGCCGCACAGCATAGGCTGGATTTCGGTCGACAGCGTGCGGGCACGGATACCGGCCTTCACTTCTTCTTCCGACAGGGTACCTTCTTCCAGGTACTTGTTCATCAGGTCTTCCGACGCTTCGGCAGCCGACTCCACCAGGTTTTCACGCCACTTGTTGGCGGTTTCCACCAGATCGGCAGGAATGTCCTGGTATTCGAACTTCATACCCTGGGAAGCTTCGTCCCAGATGATGGCCTTCATCTTGACCAGATCAACCACGCCCTTGAAGTTTTCTTCAGCGCCGATTGGGATCACCACAGGCACAGGGTTGGCCTTCAGGCGCAGCTTCATCTGGTCATAGACCTTGTAGAAGTTGGCACCGGTACGGTCCATCTTGTTCACAAAGGCCAGACGAGGCACCTTGTACTTATTGGCCTGACGCCACACGGTTTCGGACTGTGGCTGCACGCCACCCACAGCGCAGTACACCATGCAAGCACCGTCCAGCACGCGCATGGAACGCTCCACTTCAATCGTGAAGTCCACGTGGCCGGGGGTGTCGATGATGTTGAAGCGGTGCTCTGGGTAAGACATGTCCATGCCCTTCCAGAAGCAGGTCACTGCAGCGGAAGTGATGGTGATACCGCGCTCTTGCTCCTGCTCCATCCAGTCGGTGGTAGCAGCGCCGTCGTGCACTTCACCCAGCTTGTGGGTCACGCCGGTGTAAAACAGGATACGTTCGGTCGTGGTGGTTTTACCTGCGTCGATGTGCGCAGAAATACCGATATTGCGGTAGCGCTCGATGGGGGTCTTGCGAGCCATGATTGATCCTTTGTTGATCAGTGAGGAGGAGGTGATGCAAACTGGCGAGTAGCACAGACATCAACCACGATATGAGGGCAGTCTGAATCCAAGCAAGGCCGCAAGCAAAAATCTGTTGCTGGCGGCCTTTGGGGATCGAGAGAGATCGCTCAGATTAGAAGCGGAAGTGGCTGAATGCCTTGTTCGCTTCGGCCATGCGGTGCACTTCGTCACGGCGCTTCATCGCGCCGCCACGGCCTTCGGTGGCTTCCAGCAGCTCGTTGGCGAGGCGTTGGGCCATCGACTTTTCACCGCGCTTGCGAGCAGCTTCCTTGATCCAGCGCATGGACAGAGCCAGACGACGGACAGGACGCACTTCCACTGGCACCTGGTAGTTGGCACCGCCAACACGGCGGGATTTCACTTCGACCATGGGCTTGACGTTGTTGATGGCAACAACGAAAGCTTCCAGAGGATCCTTGCCTGGGTGCTTCTTCTCAATCAGATCCAGAGCGCCGTAAATGATGCGCTCTGCAACTGCCTTCTTGCCGCCTTCCATGATCACGTTCATGAATTTGGACAGCTCTACATTGCCGAACTTTGGATCCGGCAGAATTTCACGTTTGGGGACTTCGCGACGACGTGGCATTTCTTCACCTCTATCTTTGCTTCAGTTGGCATCTTTTCAGACACCGCGAGAGCCAATACATGGACTCCCACTTACTCGACCCGGGCAAAACACTTGCCTTTGGGGTCACTACGTTTGCACAGCCTGCCTGGCTGACAAACACCGGGAATGTCTTGAAAAAGCGATTAAGCCTTCTTAGGACGCTTTGCACCGTACTTGGAACGGGCTTGCTTACGGTCCTTGACGCCTTGCAGGTCAAGCGAACCGCGCACGATGTGGTAACGCACACCTGGCAAGTCCTTCACACGGCCGCCGCGCACCAGCACGACGCTGTGCTCTTGCAGGTTGTGGCCTTCACCGCCAATGTACGAAATGACTTCGAAACCATTGGTCAGACGAACCTTGGCCACCTTACGCAGCGCGGAGTTAGGCTTCTTAGGCGTCGTGGTGTACACACGGGTGCACACGCCACGGCGCTGCGGGCAGTTTTCCATAGCAGGGCTCTTGGATTTAACAACTTCTACCGTGCGGCCCTGACGCACGAGTTGGTTAATGGTTGGCATTAATTAAACGTCCCTAAACGTGAATTTGCTTTGAAAAGCGAAAACGTGAATCCCTTCGGAAATTCCGAAAAGCCCTCTAATGTACCACCGAAGACAAAAATCGGCAAATGTTTACGGGGGAACCCGTAGTGTGCTTGCTGCATAAGGCAGGTTTTTCGCAATGACGCGCACCAGCCAAATACTTATAGCTCCTGTTTTTGGAGCACTCAGAAACGCAAAAGCGTGCCTTGGCACGCTTTTCTTTCGATTTCCGGGCGGTTGGGCACCCAGAGCCGCTTACTTGATCCAGAGGCGGATCGCATCCCAGGCACGGCCGAAGATGCCGGCTTCGCCCACATCCTCCAGCGCCACCAGCGGCACTTCCGCCACTTGCTGGCCGCCAGCCATCACTTTCAGGCTACCCAGCTTCTGGCCCTTGGTGAAAGGTGCGATCAACGGCTCCTGACTGACCACCTGGGTTTCCAGCTTGCCACCGGTACCAGCAGGCACGTTGACGATGATTGGTGTGACACTGCCCATCTTGACGGTGTCCTGCGCCCCCTTCCAGGCCTTGGGCGTTGCCACCGGCTGGCCGCCATCAAACAGCTTGACGGTGTCGAACGCGGTATAGCCCCAGTTCAAGAGCTTCTGGCTTTCATTGGCGCGGTCCTTGTCGCTGGCAGCGCCCAGCAGGATCGAGATCAGGCGGCGGTCGCCCGCATTGGGCACCTGGCGCTTGGCCGTGGATACCAGGCAGTAGCCCGCAGCATTGGTGTGTCCTGTCTTCAGGCCGTCCACCGTGGGGTCGCGGAACAACAAAGTATTACGATTGGTGCCGTTGGATTTGGGGGTGCCGGGGTAGTACCACTGCTTGGTCGAGTAGTAGTGCATGTATTCCGGGAAGTCCTTCATCAGGCGATTGGCCAGGATGCTCAGGTCCTTGGCGGTCGTCGTATGGCCGGGCTCGGTCAGGCCTTCCGGGTTCTTGTAGGCCGTGTTCGTCATGCCCAGGGCCTTGGCCTGCTCGTTCATCAGACGCACAAAGTTCTCGGCAGTACCGCCCACGCCTTCGGCCAGCGCCATGGTGGCGTCATTGCCCGATTGCACGATCATGCCGTGCAGCAGGTCATCTACCTTCACCTGCATCTTGGGATCGATGAACATGCGGGAGCCCGGCATCTTCCAGGCCCGCTCACTCACCGGCAGGGTCTGCTCCAGGCTGATTTTCTTGGCGCGAAGCGCGTCAAACACCACATAGCCGGTCATCAGCTTCGTGAGCGATGCCTGCTCCACCGGCGCATCAATGTCCTTGGCAGCCAGTACCTGGCCGGTGGTTGCATCGAACAACAGGTAATTGCGTGCGGCGATTTCGGGAGGTACAGGTGCCGCCAGCTGGGCCAGGGCCAGTGTGGGGGCCAGCAAGGCCGCAGCAGCCCAGGTGCGCAGGGTGGGCATCAAAGAAGATTTCATGTCGTCCAACTTTACAACTTGCCTGCCAAAGCCCATGCAGCGGGCGGCAGACCATCAAAACCAATAGCAATACTACACCACGGTCAAGCCGCAGCGGCGCTCAGGTGGCGCATGACCAAGCCTTTGAGCAGCGGCAATTGTCCGTGGAAGAAGTGAGCACCCCCTGGCACAACCGTAACCGGAAGTATCTGTGGCCGCGCCCAATCCATCACTGAAGACAGCGGAACGGTGTCGTCCACCTCTCCGTGGATGACCAGGGTGCGCTCGTGCGCCTCGGGCGGTACCGCAGCCACGGTGAAACGCGACGCGGCCGTACCCACAAACACCACTTTCTCGATCTGGCGCCGAGGCCAAAGTTCCGCCAGCGCGTGGCTCATCACGAACGAGCCAAACGAAAAACCCGCCAGCGCCAGCGCCCCCTGCGGTGCCAATTGCTCCACCACCGCCAGAAAATCCTCGCGCTCGCCCCGGCCCTCGTCGTAAGTGCCGGCCGACTGGCCTACGCCGCGAAAGTTGAAGCGCAGTGCATTCCAGCCACTGCCGACAAAGGCGCGCGCCAGGGTCTGCACCACCTTGTTGTCCATGGTGCCTGCGAATAACGGGTGCGGATGGCCGATGACGGCAGTGCCGCGCACGACGCCGTCGGAGGCAGCGGCCGCGTCGCGGGCCACCTCCAGAATTCCGGCCGGGCCGTGGATGGTGAATCGTTCTGTCTGCGTATTCATGACGCTATCAACTCCATAGCTACCGGCGCTTACCTAATAAGCATCAAAGGCAATTTATTTAAAGAATCAACGCCCTACATCGGGCGGCGTCACGAGGCGCTCGACCACCTTGCCGTTTTTCAGGTGCGACTCGATGATCTCATCGATATCGTCGTTGTCGATATAGGTGTACCAGACCCCTTCGGGGTACACGGCCATGATGGGGCCGCCTGCGCAGCGGTCCATGCAGCCTGCCTTGTTGATGCGCACCTTGCCAGGGCCGTTCAGGCCCTCGGCCTTGACGCGTGCCTTGCAGTGGTCAAACATGGCCTGGGCGCCGTGGTGGGCGCAACTGTCTTCGCCATTGGCACGGTCGTTCAGGCAGAAGAACACATGGTGTTGGTAATACTGGCCTTTGTTGCCGGGGTTCTGCTCACTCATGGCTCGCTCTCGTCAAATGCAATGGCGCTATTGTGGCAGCTTGGCAGGCCGCCATCACCCATGACGGCAGCGCGGTTGCGCTTCACTGCCCGGCGCTTTGTCTTCGGCGGCGCGCCACCACATCGCGCGGCACGCGTCCCAAAAGCAGCAATACGTACACGATCACCGCAAACGGCCACAGCCAGCCCAGCCACTGGCCCAGCCCGAAAAAGCGGATGAACCGGCCCTGCTCCCACGATTGCAACGCCGTGGCGTAGTACGGACTGGGCGGTGCCTGGTTGAGCAGGTTCACATCGATCATGACGCCCATCAACAGAAGCAGCACGCAATAGCGCCGCGGCAGGCCGACCTGCAGCAGCGCCAGCGCCAGTGCGAGCGCAATGCCCAGACGCGCGGTATGGTCCAGCCAGTCCCAGGCGAATGCCGGGCCGTAGCTGAGCGCCGACGACAGGGCCGAAACCGCAATCCCCACCACCACAATGAGCCCCACCATCACCATGCGACGCGTGAGGTGCGTCATCACGCTGAACGCCAGCCAGCACGGTATCAGCAGCCCCAGCATCACCACCACCAACTGGCCGATAGGCGACAAGGGCTCATTGGCCTGCATGAAGTTCGGCATCCATTCTTCAAACGCGGTATTCACCAGAATATCGACCAGCCAGCTCTCCAGCCGGTCGAACACCTGACCCAAACCAAAGGGCTGCGGCGGCGGAAAGAGCAGCGCCAGTGGCCACAGCAGCAGCAGCACGATGGCGCCGCGCGAATCGGGCATGAACCAGCGGTCGCGCACATCGCTCCAGCGCCGCAAAATACCCACCCATACAAACAGCGGCACCAGCAATGCCCCCGCCAGCGTGCCCATGCTGTTGAGCATCCAGTCCATGTTGCTCGACACCCGCTGGGGCAGGAATATCTGCAGAAACTCCATGGCAAGCGAGAGCGCACCGCCCAGCAGCAACGCCCACAGCCAGCCCGATCTGCGCCAGCCATGGCGCCAGAACCCCAGGCTGAGCAAAAAGCCCAGCGGCGCATAGCCCGCCACGTTGACGAGCACGTCAAACCAGGTCCAGTACGGCGGGGGAATCCGCGCCAGCAGAAACTCCGCAGGCGAAATGCCCTGCGTGCGCCAGCCCTCAAAAGGAAACAGGCTGGCAAAGACGATCAGCACCGCATACACCAGCACCAGCGGCCAGGCAATGGTTCGGTGGTTTTCTGCGGGCTGCTGCGCAGCAAGCTGGTCTTGCATTTCAGAAATGACGCATGTCAAAAATCAAAAGGGCTTGACCACCACCAGGATGACGGCGGCAATCAGCAGCAGCACAGGTACCTCGTTGAACCAGCGGTACCAGACATGCGAGTGCCTGTCCGTGCCATTGGCAATCTTGCGCAGCAGCACCGCGCAGGCATGGTGGTAGCCGATGATGAGCGCCACGATCAGCAGCTTGGCGTGCAGCCAGCCCCCCGCACCGCGCCACCAGCCCAGCCACAGCCACAGACCAAAGCCCAGCGCCAGCACGGCAATCATCGTCATGAAGCGCAGCAGCTTGCGCGCCATCAGCAGCAGGCGCTCACGTTCGGCCTGCGAATCGGCCGGAACCATGGCCAGATTGACAAAAATGCGCGGCAGATAGAACAGGCCGGCAAACCAGCTGGCCACGAACACGATATGAAAGGCTTTGATCCACAGCATCCCCCCAAGTGTAGTAGCTGGCGCCATCACCGTTGCAGAAGAAAAATGCGCTCGCAATCTTGATGCAAATCAAACCGCAGCCACTGACGCAGTTTTGGCAGCGGGCGACAGCCGCCCCGGGCAATCTGGCGCACAATCGGCGCATGCATCTGTCCAGCCCTACACCATTTCCACACAACCGTCCGCGCCGCCTGCGCCGTGATGCGTTCACCCGCAACCTGGTGCGTGAGAATGTGCTCACGCCGCATGATTTCATCTACCCGGTGTTCGTGCATGAAGGGCAGGGCAAGCGCGAAGCCGTCACATCCATGCCCGGCGTAGATCGTCTGAGCCTGGACCTGCTGCTGCCCGTGGCCGAGGAATGTGTGAAGCTGGGCATTCCGGTGCTGGCACTGTTCCCGCAGATCGACGCAGCACTCAAGACCCCTGACGGCAAGGAAGCGCTGAACCCCGATGGCCTGATCCCGCGCGTGGTGCGCACGCTGAAGAAGGAGTTCCCCGATCTGGGCGTGATGACCGACGTGGCGCTCGACCCTTACACCAGCCACGGCCAGGATGGCGTGCTGGACGAGACCGGCTACATCCTGAACGACGAAACGGTGGAAATCCTGATCGGCCAGGCACTCAACCATGCCGAAGCCGGTGTCGACATCGTCGCGCCCAGCGACATGATGGATGGCCGCATCGGCGCGATCCGCGAGGCATTCGAGGCCCAAGGCCACATCTACACCCGCATCATGGCCTACAGCGCCAAGTACGCCAGCGCCTTCTACGGCCCCTTCCGCGATGCCGTGGGCACGCGCGGCGCTCTGGGCAAGGCCGACAAGAACGTCTACCAGATGGACCCCGGCAACACCGACGAAGCCCTGCGCGAGGTGGCGCTGGACCTGGCCGAAGGCGCCGACATGGTGATGGTCAAGCCCGGCATGCCGTACCTGGATGTGGTGCGCCGCGTCAAGGACGAATTCAAGGTGCCGACCTTTGCCTACCAGGTATCGGGCGAGTACGCCATGCTCAAGGCTGCCGCCCAGAATGGCTGGCTGGACCACGACAAGGTGATGATGGAGTCCTTGCTGGCCTTCAAGCGCGCGGGCGCCGACGGCATCCTCACCTATTTCTCGCTGGACGCTGCACGCCTGCTCAAGGCATAAAAACAATAGCACTCCGCACAAACAGGGCCTGCGCAGCTTGCGCAGGCCTGTTTTTTTTGCCATGCTGGCGGGCGAAGTCTATCCAGGAATTGATGGTGAGTAACCCCAGCAGCATCCGCATCTTCCACATCGCAGGCAACGAAGCGACCGAGCTGGCCGCCGTGCCCTACCAGCTGCCCGACAAGGGCTTTCTGTGGCTGGCCTGTGCGCGCAGCTATTTCAGCGAACAGCTGGGCAGCCTGCAGCTGGCATTGCAAAAGCTCTCGGGCGCGCCGCTGGTAGACCTGCATGTGTCCGACCTGCTCAACCCCCAGCTGCCGTCGCACTATGACTACACCTCGCAGTACGACCTGCTGGTGATCCGCCGCCTGGCATCCACCCCCTCCAAGACCGGCTCTGCCGCCCTGGCCGCCGCGCGCCGCACCGCAGCGGCCAAACCCACGGATGACGCGCCCCACATCAGCACCACACCGGTCGGCTTTGCCGCCTGGGAACGGGTGCTGCTGTCGGTACACCCGGAAGACTGCACTGTGCGCGATGCCTATGCGCGGCGTCTGCTGCAGTTTGCGCGGACCGACGCGAGCGGCAGCGCGCCTGCCGAGCCCGATCCGCTCTCCAACGCCACGCAGGAGCGGCTCGCGCGCGAAGACAAGGCCTACCGCGCACCGGCGGCCGCACCCGCTGCGGGTGCAAGCGGCGTGCAGCCGGTTCGCCTGCCCACATCGCCCGCCGACCTGATGATGCGCACCGTCAACATCATCGTGGACAACTACCTGGACCTGCGACGCGAGCTGTCGCGACACCTGGACCAGTGGCAAAGCGCGCTGCTGGCCCCGCGCAAGCGCATTGCCAACTGGCAGGCCCTGCTCGAAGCACGCCTGACTCTGCACCAGCTCGACGAAATCTGCGAGGACCAGCGCGCTGCCGTACAGGACTGGGTGGATGCCGTCGAAACCTGGCCCCTGCCCGAATCGGCAAGCGCACAGCGCGAGCTGGAAGCGCTCAAGGTTCGCAGCCGCGACGTGCTGGAGCACATCGAGCGCGTGGTGCACCATGTGCGCCGGCTGGAGCAAAGCACCGAAACCGCTGTGCAGATGCATTTCAGCGTGCAGAGCAACCGCGCCAACGACATCATGCGCACGCTCACCACCATCACCGCCATCTTCCTGCCGTTGAACCTGATCGCCGCCATCTTCGGCATGAATTTTGAATTCATTCCACTGATCCACAAGGAAGACGGCTTCTGGTGGGCCATGGGCGTGATGGCGCTGATCACGGTGACGCTGATTGGCTTTTTCTCGTACAAGCGCTACCTGACGCGTACAGGAAAATAAGCCCAGCTTCATCAAAGAGAGAGCGGCTGGCGCGCCAGCCGCTCTCCTTTGGGGCGCCGCTTACTGGCCCAGATCGATGCGGTAGACCGCGCGCTGCGTGCCCGTGCCGTCGTCTGCCTTGTCCACACTGATATTGGCCAGGCCAGCCGCCTGCGCCACCGACAGGGCATTCGCTGCCGAGGTGAACAGCACCTTGCCGGCAGTCGGCGTCTTGGCAAAGCGCCAACTCTGCGCTGCGCCATTGGCCGCACGCGTGATCTGCGGGTGCGCCTTGACGTAGGCAATCACCACATCGCGGTTCGCATCGGGCGACGCGTAGATGGTGGAGCGGCCATCGAGCTCCGGCAGAAAGCCCTTGCCGCTGGTGGCGCGGTAATTGTTGGTGGCGATCACGAACTCCTGCGCGGTGTTGATCGGCTGGCCCTTGTACTGCAGGCCCACGATGCGGCTGCCCACCGGCTGGGTCACGTCGATCTGGTACTGCACGTCGGCCGTGGTGAACATGTCGAAGTTGTAACCCGGAAAGCTGCTGATCAACCACTGGTCTGCGGTAGCTGCCGAATCGATGCGGTTGAAGCGCTGGGCCGCCGCTTCCAGCCAGCTCTTGACCTGCGCGCCCGTCACCTTCACCGCATACACGGTGTTGGGGTACAGGTACAGATCGGCGGCGCTGGAGATGGCCAACGGCCCGGCGGCCACGTCGGTGTAGTCCGCACCACCCTGGAAGCCCGATTTGAAAGGCGCGCTCACCGACAGCACCGGCAACTGCGCATACTGCGGCAGATTGGCTGCCACATAGCGCTGCACATAGTCCTGCTGCGCCTGGTTGACGATCTGGATCGCCCCCGGATCGCCCACATCGGCAAACTGCGTGCCCATGCGGAAATCGGTCTGGCCCACCGGCGTCTTCACATAGCGGATGGCAGCCTGGTGCTGGCCCTCCACCACCGGGGCGATGCTGCCATCGACTGCCACATAGGTGGCCTTGCCCGCCGCATCCTTACCAGTTGCGGTGTTGCGCAGCTCCGACTTGCTCTTGGTCTTGTCCACGCTCCAGGCCTTGCCGTCCCAGCGCAGCGACAGCGCCACCACACCCAGCGCCTTGCCCCAGGAGCTGGCCATCACGGCAGGCACGCCGTTGATGGTGCCCGCCTTGTTGTCCACACCCGCCATGCTGAAGGCAGGCTTGTCTGCCGTATCAGGGAACACGCTGTGCTGGTGGCCCATCACCATCGCGTCGATGCCCGCCACCTTGCTCAGGTACAGGCCGGGGTTTTCCATGTCGGCGCGGTATTCCGAGGCGTCCAGCCCGCCGTGCAGCAGCGCCACCACGATGTCTGCGCCCTTGCTGCGCAGCTCGGGCACATATTTCTGCGCCGCCTCGACGGCGCCGGTCACCCGCACCTTGCCTTCCAGGTGGCGCTTGTCCCAGCCCATGATGCCGGGCGTGGTAAAGCCGATCACGCCGATCTTGATAGGCAGCCTGGTGGCCTTCCCGTCACTGTCTACGCCGGTGATTTCGCGGTTCAGCACCACATACGGCGCCACCAGCGGTGCATTGGTCTGGGTGCTGATGACATTGGCCAACGCCATCGGGAAGCCCGGGCCCGCGCATTTTTTGCTCGCATCCACCCCGTCAACCTTCAGACCTCCGCCCAACACCTGGTTGAGGAATGGCAGACCGTAGTTGAACTCGTGGTTGCCGAGCGTGCCCGCATCGAACTGCAGCACACCCATGGCCTTGTACATGGACAACTGCTGCTCGCAGGCAATCGGGGCCACCTGCGCCTCATAGTCGGCCAGCGCCGTGCCCTGGATGGTGTCGCCGTTGTCCACCAGCAAGGTATTGGCAAACTCGCTGCGTGCCTTGCGGATCAGGGTGGCGGTGCGTTCAAAGCCGTACGAGGGATCGTCCGCCAGCTTGAAGTAGTCGTAGCTGCGGATGTTGAAGTGCAGATCGGTGGTTTCCAGAACGGCCAGCGTTGCAGTGGCCGATTTGTCGCCACCCGAGCCGCCGCCACACGCGGTGAGCATGGCCGCAGCAGCCAGTGCTGCCAAAACGGCCAGGGCCTGGCGGGAGCGGCGCGCAGCCTGCGGGCGGCCAGCGCCAAAAGAAGAGAGTCGCATCATTGCTATGGTTGAAAGTAAGCGATGCGCGCATCATCGGCAGCAGCGATGACGGAGGTGTTACAAGCAGCTGTGCAAGATGCAACAAAGCCTTGCAGGCATGGCACCTGCAAGGCTTTGTGCGTTGAAACAGCGGGCGGGTCAGCCTACATGCTTGGCAAAGAACGCCTGCGTACGGGCCCGGGCCGCCGCCGACGCTGCCGCGTCGTAGGAGCCGCGCTGGTCGCAGTTGAAGCCATGGTCGGCAGCATATACATACACCTCCACCTCGGGGTGCGCGGTCTTGAAGGTCTCGACCGATTCCAGCGAGATCCAGTGGTCCTTGTCGCCAAAGTGGGCCATCACCGGGCACTTGGGCTTGCGTGCTATTTCAGCAGCCGTCGTCATGCCGCCGCCGTAGTACGGCACGGCAGCGGCCAGGCCGTTCAGCTCGCAGGCCGCGCGCCATGCCAGCAGGCCACCCCAGCAGAAACCGGTGATGCCCACCTTGCCACCGGTGCGGCGGGCGCCTTCATCAATGGCAGTCTGCAGATCCAGCAGCACGCCAGGAGGCGGCAACTGCTCGGCTGCAGCCTTCAGCGCAGAACCCGCTTGCATGTCGGCATCGGTATAGCCCAGCTCCACGCCCGACTTGACGCGCGCAAAGGTAGCCGGAGCAATCGCCAGGTAACCGCTTTGCGCCACGCGGTCTGCCACCGAGCGAATGTGCGAATTGACGCCGAAGATTTCCTGCACCACCACGATGGCGCCACGCGGCTTGCCCGCTGGCTCGGCAATGTAGGCCGGAAACACCTGGCCGTCGGCAGACTTCAGATCTACAAAATTACCCATAGCGATCACTCCTTGCTAAACAGATTCCAGATTCGGGGCGGGGTTCTTTCCGATTATGGCGCCGTGCACGGCACGGCCGGTGCCCGGCGCGTCACCATCGAAAGCCAGGCCGCTGCAAGAACCACGGCCAGCCCACCATACACCACCGCCATGCCCAGCGCCGAATGCGGATTCACCAGGTGGATGCCCAGCAACGAGAAGAGCGAGGTCAGCAAGAAGGCAAGCCCCCCTGCCAGCCCGCCCGAGAGCGCAGCGCTCTGCGGGAACATGGACAGCACATTGGCGAAATGGATATTGAACACCAGCCCTGCCGCCACGTGGATGCAAAAGGCGACGGCAGCCATCACCTCCAGCGAAGGCCACGAGGCCGGCAGCCATCCCGTCAGCGCCAGGAGTGCAATGAAGCAGGCCATGGCCACCACCGCCGCCTGGTGCTTGACTGCCAGCGAATGGGCCATGGCGGCGCGCGCTATCAGACCGCCGCCCATCCAGGCCAGCCCCATCAGCAGCGCCAGCGCACCGGTGGTGGTGGGGGGGCGGTGATACACCGTCTCGACGATGAAGGGCGAAGCCATGCTCCAGCCCATCACCATGGCGTAGGCTGCGCTCACGCACAGCACGCCGCGCGCAAATGCGCGATGCCGCACGATCTCCCAAGCCCGCGCGACCACTTCGCGCGGACGGATCGGTTGCGGCTTGGCCAGCGTCTCGCCGCCGCCCAGGCATTCCAGCACCAGCGCCAGCACCGAAAACGCCGCCAGTACGACAAAGTTGGCGCGCCAACCCCAGTGCGTCTGCACAAAGCCCCCAATGAAGGGCGCGCAGATGGGGCCGAGCGACCACACCACGGTCATCCAGGTGAGATACCGCTGCAGCGCAGCCCCACGGAACACATCCACAAAGAAGGTGCGCTTGCTCACCACGGCCACCGCGCCCAGCACGCCCTGCAGCAGGCGCAGCGCGCAGATAAGCCAGATATCGTCGCTGGCGGCAATGGCCGCGCTCGACAGCGCAAACAATGCCAGCGCCACCAGCATGGGCCGCCAGCGGCCAAAGCGGTCGAGCAGCACGCCCACCACCAGCTGCCCCAGCCCATAGCCGGCGATGAACAAGGTCAGCGTGAGCTGGATCTGCGCTGCCGTGCCGCCCAGGCTCTGGGCCATGGCTGGCATGGAGGGAAGGTAGATGTCGGTGCCGATGCCCGAGAGCGGGATCAGCAAAAAGGCCAGGAAAACGCCAAACGAGGCGTTGTCAGCAGTAATTCTTCGCATGGAGGTCTGCGCCTGAAATGAACAGGACGCCAGTGTGTTGTGTTTTTTAGACTGGTACAAGATTCTACGTAGCCTAGGCCTGGAAGGCCTATACTGCAGTGCACCAATCCCGCTAAGGTACTGCCCCATGACCTTGCCTGCACCGCCCCTGCCCCATGCCCCGCCTGCTGTTGCGGCCTCTGTCCAGCCGCAGGAATTGGGCCGCTTTCTGCGCGCGCGCCGCGAAAGCCTGTCTGCCACGGGAATGGGGCTGGCCCGTTATGGCCGTGTGCGCACACCCGGCCTTCGGCGTGAGGAAGTGGCACAGCTCGCTGGCATCGGCGTAACCTGGTACACCAAGCTGGAACAGGGCCGCGAGGTCCAGCCTTCGCGGCAGGCCATCGAGTCCATCGCCCGGGCGCTGCAGTGCAACGACGACGAGGTGCGCCACCTGCTGGTGCTGGCAGGCATCAAACTCGACCAGCCCCCGCCCTCCGCTGCCGACGAGCCGGGCTGCCTGCACATGCAACTGCTCGACAAGCTGCTGCCCTACCCGGCCCAGATGCAGAGCGCCGCCTTTGACCTGCTCGCAGCCAACGCCGCCTACGAGCGCCTGATGGGCGTCTCGCTGCAGAGCCTGCCCGCGCTGCAACGCAACTGCCTGCACATGAGCCTGTTCGATGCGCGCTGGCAGCGCGTGGTGCGCCATGAGCCGCAAACCATCGAGCGCATGGTCGCCATGTTCCGGGCCGCATCCACCCAGCAAAACGGCGACCGCGCCATTGCCGAGCGGCTGGACTACTTTCTCACCCACTCGCCCGCCTTCCGCAATGCCTGGGAGCGCTACCAGGTGCGCAGCCCCGAGAACCAGGAAAAGACCTTCGATCACCCCGTACTCGGCCTCATCCACCTGCGCCAGACCTACTGGTGGTCCGCACCGCGCAGCGGCATGCGCATGGTGGTCTACCTGCCCGTGGGGGAAGCCGATGCACAGGCGCTGGACCAGCTGGCCCTGCTGCCCGCGCCTTGAACCGGCCCCGCCGGGCTGTGCTGTTTTGAGCAAACCCTAATAAGATAAGGCCTCCAACCACACCCGGCACAGAGCCATCCTTGCCTGCCATGACTTCCATCGCCCTCATCACCGGAGCCAGCCGTGGCATCGGTGCCGCCACCGCCCTGCTCGCTGCCCGCCAGGGCTGGGATGTCGCCGTGAATTACAGCGCCAACGAAGGCGCCGCCCGCGAAGTGGTACAGGCCGTGCAGGCCCTGGGCCGCCGTGCCATTGCCGTGCAGGCCGATGTGGCCGACGAAGCGCAGGTGCTGGCCATGTTTGCACGCGTCGATGCCGAACTGGGGCGCATCAGCGCCCTGGTGAACAACGCGGGTGTGGTGGACCGCGCCCAGCGCCTGCAGGACATGGATCTGGCTCGCTGGCGCCGCATGTTCGACATCAACGTGATCGGCAGCTTCATCTGCGCACGCGAAGCCGTACGCCGCATGAGCACGGCAGAAGGCGGTGCGGGCGGCAGCATCGTCAACGTCTCCAGCAGAGCCGCCTGCCTGGGCGCCGCCAACCAGTACGTGGACTACGCCGCCGCCAAATCGGCTATCGACACCATGACCCTGGGCCTGTCACACGAAGTAGCCAGCCAGGGCATCCGCGTCAACGCGGTGCGGCCCGGTCTGATCGAAACCGATATCCACGCCAGCGGCGGCCAGCCCGACCGCATTGCGCGCCTGGCGCCCGGCGTGCCCATGGGCCGGGGCGGCACAGCCGACGAGGTGGCCGAAGCCATCTGCTGGCTGATGTCGGACAAAAGCAGCTACTCGACCGGCGCGATCATCGACGTATCGGGTGGGCGCTAGGCCATGCACCCCGCGCCCCACGTGCTGCTGCTGGAAGACGACCCGGCCATTGCCCGCACCGTGTGCTATGCACTGGAGCGCGATGGCATCCGCTGCACGCACAGCCTCCTGATTGCCGACGCGCGCCAGCAATGGGCCAGCCAGCGATTCAATGCACTGCTGCTGGATGTGGGCCTGCCCGACGGCAATGGTCTGGACTGGTGCCGCCAGCTACGGGCCGGCGGATCGACCGCACCCATGCTGGTGCTGAGCGCCCGGGGCGAAGAAATGGACCGTGTGCTGGGCCTGGAGCTGGGCGCCGACGACTACCTGACCAAGCCCTTCAGCCCGCGTGAACTGGTGGCCCGAACCCGCGCGCTGCTGCGCCGTTCGCAGGAGTTTTCCAAACAAAATCCGGCCCTGTCATCCACTGATCAAGCGCTTGCTGCTCCTTTTTTCATAGTGGACGAAGCAGGCCAGCGCATCCGCCTGCAAGGCACCTTACTGGATTTGACGCGGCGCGAGCACCAGTTGCTCTGCACCTTGCTCGCCGCCTCAGGCCGCATTCTGAGCCGCGACCATCTGCTCAATGCCGTATGGGGTATCGACAGCGACAGCTCTGACCGCACGGTGGATACCCATATCAAGACCCTGCGCGCCAAGCTGCGCGCTGCGGCGCCAGACAGCGACTTCATCACCACCCACCGCGGCATGGGCTACAGCCTGCGCCTGCCCGGTGCAGCTGCAAAGGGCTGAGCCATGCGCCTGGGGTTGCGGCTGCTGTTCGCCTTCTTCCTGATCAATGGCCTGGCCGCCTTCTTCGTGCTGCGCGTGTTCATGGTCGAGATCAAACCCAGCGTGCGCAAGGTGACCGAAGACACGCTGGTGGAAACCGCCTACCTGCTGGCAGCGTTTGCCAGCGATGACATGGCCAACGGAAACCTCGCCGCATCGCCCTCCACCAGCCGCTTCGCCCGGCATGTGCAGGCAGTGGCAGAGCAGCCGGTGCAGATCTGGATCTGGGACGCGCGCAAGGCAGCACTGGATCTTCGCGTGACCGTCACCGATGCGCAGGGCCGCGTGCTGTTCGACTCGGCAGGCCAGGACGTGGGAGCCGACTATTCGCGCTGGCGCAACATATCGCGCACCTTGCGCGGCGAATACGGCGCCCGCACCACGCGCGATGTGGCCGAGGACGAGGCCACCAGCGTGATGTATGTCTCCGCCCCCATCGTGGCAGGCGGGCAGGTGGTGGGCGTGCTGACCGTATCAAAGGCGGCGCGTGCCGTGCAGAACATCATCGACAGCAGCGAGCAGAAAATGCTGCGCGGCGGTGTGCTCTTCCTGCTGCTCTCGGCTGGCGTAGGTTTTGCCATCACCTGGTGGCTGGTGGCGCAGGTGCGCAAGCTGCGCAGCTATGCACAGCACGTGCAGGGCCCTACCCTGCACGAAGGCGATGGCAGCCAGCCCGCGCCTGCTGCGCCGCCGGTGCCCGAGGTACCGGGCGAACTGGGCGACCTGGCCCTCGCCATGGACTCGATGCGCAGGCGCCTGGAAGGGCGGGACTACATCGAAGGCTATGTGCGTGCGCTTACCCATGAGCTCAAAAGCCCGGTCGCCGCCATTCGCGGAGCTGGCGAGTTGCTGCAGGACGAGTTGCCTGCCGCCGACCGCCAGCTGTTTGCCCAGCAGGTGATGGACCAGAGCCAGCGCCTGCAGAACCTGGTGGACCAGCTGATGCAGCTGACCCAGCTGGAGCAGCGCCCGCCGCTGGCCGCCCTGCGCCCGACCACCAGCTTGCGCGACTGCGCCGAGCTTGCGCTGGGCCAGTTGCAGGCGACGGCCGTGCAGAAGGGCATTCATCTGGCGCTGCAGGGCAACGACAGTGCAGGCGCCTGGGATGCACAGCTGGTGCAGCTGGCTATCAGCAACCTGGTCGCCAATGCGCTGGATTTTTCGCCCGGCGGCAGCCAGGTGGTGGTGCAACTGGCGCCGCACCGCATCACGGTGCAGGACAGCGGCCCCGGTGTGCCCGAGGGGCTGATGCACAAGCTGGGCGAGCGCTTCTTCACCACGCCCAGGCCCAATGGCGAGCGCAGCGGCACGGGGCTGGGCCTGTCGATCGTGCTTCGCATCATGCAGCTGCACGGCGGCCAGCTGCACTTTGCCAATACGCACCCAGGCCTGCGCGCAAGCCTGGATTTTCCAGTGTCGCATTGAGCGCTTGGCAGGCGCTGTGCCTGCCCGCAGATGTACACACTTCACACTGCCTTCACACACTTCATGCCAGCCACACCGGCCGCTTGAACACTGCACACACCTGAATCCAACAACGAGGTGTGCATGAAGAACAGACTGGTACAAAAGGCCATCACCCTGGCCATCACCGTGGCCGTGCTGATGGTGGGGCTGATGCTGATCAGCGACGTGGTACGCGACCGCATCTACAACCGAGACCGCGCTGTGCAGAGCGTGGTCAACAGCACGGCCGGATCGCAGACCGTCTTTGGGCCGGTGCTGGTGCAGCAATGCACGCGCGAAGCCATCGCCAAGGACAGCGAAGGCCGCGCAGAAACCCGGCTCGTGAGCTTTCAGCGCTACGCGCTGCCCGACAGCCTCCAGCACAGCGCCAGCGCGCAGATGCAGCCGCGCACACGCGGGCTCTACCAAGTCAACACCTTTGTGCTGGCCGACCAGCTCACCGCCCGCTTTGCCCCTGGCAACCAGCTGCAGGGCAAGCCCGAAGCCAGCAATGTGCGCCACTGCGACGCACCGCGCCTGATGCTGCCGGTGAGCGACCCGCGCGGCATCCGCACCGCCAGCCTGCGCATCAACAACCAGGAAGTCACGCTGGAACCCGGCACCGGCCATCCTACGTACACACGCGGCCTGCAATCGAAGCCCCTTGCCGCAGCGGCAGACGCCAACGCCCCCATGGAGGTGAAACTGGCGCTGGAGCTGGTGGGCACCGAGCGCGTGGGCTTTGTGCCACTGGGCGGCACCAACCAGGTCAGCATGCAGGCCAACTGGCCGCACCCCTCGTTTGGCGGCAACTTCCTGCCGTCGCGCCGCGACATCACGGATGCGAGTTTTGACGCCACCTGGAACATCTCGGCCCTTGCCTCATCCGCCCGCCAGGGCTTTCTCTCCGGCAAACCCCTGTGCTCGCCCGCCGACCCGGACGCCGGATTCGAGCAGGAAAGCAGCCAGTGCCTGGAACAGTTCGGCACGCATTTCATCGACCCCGTGAACCCTTACACCTTGAGCGACCGCGCCACCAAATATGGCCTGCTCTTCGTTGTGCTGACCTTTGTGGCCGTGGGCATGTTCGAGGTGCTGAAAAAGCTGCGCGTGCACCCGGTGCAGTACCTGCTGGTGGGCTCGGCGCTGTGCAGCTTCTTTCTGCTGCTGATCAGCCTGTCGGAACACCTGGGCTTTGAGAAGGCCTACGCCATTGGTGCTGCGGCCTGTGTGCTGCTGCTGGGCTACTACGCCAGCCACATACTGGGCAGCGCGCAGCGCGGCCTGCCGTTTGCCGCGCTGATTGCCGTGATGTACGGCCTGCTGTTCGTGCTGCTGCAGCTGGAGCAGACCGCGCTGGTCGTCGGCTCGCTGGCCCTGTTTGCCGTGCTCGCCATCGTGATGGTCGCAACCCGCAAGGTTGACTGGTATGCCTTTGGCAAAGGCGACGGCACTGCATCTGTTCCGCCCGCCCCCATGGCCCCCGCTCAGCCATGGCCTCTGCCCAAGGAGCCTGCATGAACCGCGCCACCGCCCACCACGAACACGAGACACCCGTGAAACCTGACGCCATCACCCGCCAGCGCCAGCAGTGGCGCCAGGCCATGCAGCAGCTGACACGCCAGCAATTGCGCGAGCTGCGCCACAGCTGGCTCGAACGCGGCGAAGGCCTACCCCTGCCCGCCAATGCACGGCGCCTGCAGTGGCTACGGCTGCGCTGCTCCCTGCTGCTGCGCGAGCGCAGGTTTTGAGTCGTGTTTTCGGGGCCTGTTCATGTTCAAAGAGCAGGCCCTGCGTCAATCCTGGCGCGCGGCTCCGCTGCTGCGGTCGGCAGCGCGCTGGCGTGCCTGGGGCGACAACGCGTTCATGCATTGCAGATTGGCATCGCCCAACAGGCTGTCGCACTTGCGGATGGCGGTGTCCAGATCGGCCTCGCGCTGGCGTTCTGCCTCGCTCTTGGGCGGCGCGCCTACCGAAGCCTGCAATGCCGCCTGCTGGTGTGCTGCCTGCTCGCCCGCCACGCGCTTGCCCTTGGCCTTGTCACTGCAGGATTTGAGCGCTGCCTTGGATTCCTTGTCGCTGCCGGTGTGCTGTTTCTTGCACTGGTCCATGGCCAGGGCATAGGCCAGATCGACCTCCGCCATGCTGGCCTTGAAACTGTTGTTGGCGCTGGGGTGCCAGCGCAACTCCAATGTGGCCAGATCGATCTTGCGCCGACCATCGGCCTGCATGCGGCAGCGGCTCTGCGCGCCACCATCCACCGTCTTGCAATGGGCCAATGCCTTGCTGTGACGTTCGTTGATCGCGTCCTTGGCCGCAGCATAGGCTTCACGTGACATACGCTGCTCGGCAGCATGCACCAGCCCCATACTACATGCAGCACCCAAGGCAACTGCCAGCAACAGGTTACGCGCGGCGTCGTGCACAGGGATGGGCATGCAAGGCACTCAGCGACCCTGTTGGCGCAGCCATGCGTCCAGCTGCTGGGCCGCCTCGGTGACGGCCGTGGCGAGCGCTGCTGTACCGCCAGCAGCGTCGGCGGAAGCTGCTGGCTGGCTCAGGCTGAACACCTGCTGGCCCAGCCACTTTTCGCCGCGTGGCGTGACTTCGGTCAAGGTGGCACGCATACGCAGCACACCCCGGCTGCTGGTGCTGGAGTCAAACACCTGGCTGAACTCCTCGACCTCCAGCCGCAGCATGGCTGGGAGCGCTGGCAGTTGCAGGGCCTGGGTTGCGCCGTCATCGTCGAGCAGCACGGCGCGCTGCTGTGCCAGGGTATCTCGCACCCGCTGCTGGATCAATTGCTCGGCAGGCGCCGTCCAGCGGGCCTGGGTGTAGGGCCTCAGTTCACGGTCATTGGCATAGGCAAGGCGGTACAGAATGGAGGCGCTTGCCTCCGGCATGCCCGAAGCCCGAACCTTGGCCAGTACCAGCGGCGCCTGGACAGAGGCCTTTGGCACCGCAGCGCCCGCCGTCTGCGGAGCCTGCAGTCCAAAATCATAGCGCGCTACGGGGGCCGGTTTCTGGGGCAACGCCGAGCAGCCTGCGAGCAGCGCCAGTACGCCAACTGCCATCAGCGCGCGCCGTGCATGGCCCATCAATGCATGCGGATTCAGTGTGGACATGGTGGACTCAGCCTTTCTATCGCGATGCACCTGCGGCAGCGGGCGCGACAAAGCCCTGTTCGCCCGGGCCCGGCAAGGCGTTGGACGTGCCATAGATCAATGATTGCGGATTGTTCTTGAACGCATCGGCGGTATCGCCCATGCGGCGCGCAGCCGAGCCCACATCGCTCATGGTACGGCCCAGATTGGGCAGGGTGCCACGGTTGAAGTTGTCTGCCGCATTGGTGACCTGGTCGACCGCCGTCGCCATCTGGCCCACCACGCCGTCTTTCGACGACAGACCCGACACAGCTTTGCTCACATCGCGCGAGGTCTTGTCGATGCCGGCCAGCGTCTTGCGCGCATCCTGCGCAACGGCTGGCAGCGAGGCCAGCGCCGGGTCGAGCTTGGTATCCACTGTCACCTGCAGGCGCTTGCTCAATGCATCCAGGCTCTGCGCGGCCTGGCCCATGCTTTGCACCGACGCCATCAGCGCCCGCTGGTTGTCGATGCTGAGCAGGTCGTTCACCTTGCGGGTGGCGTCTTCCACCTGCTGCATGATGATCGGGCCCTGCTCGGCAATCTGGCCAAAGGGCGATGGACGCATCGGCAGGCGCGGCAGGCCATCTGGGCCGGCGGGCAGCGGCGTGGTGTTCATGTTGTCATCATCGAGCTGGATGTGCGCGAGGCCCGTGACGCCCTGAAAACCGAGCATGGCATAGGTGGTCTGCGTGACCGGAGCTTCGGCGTTGACGGCAATCACGATCAGCACATTGCCGTTCTTCTCGGGATCGAATTCAATCGAGCGCACCTTGCCAACCGGCACCCCCTTGTAGCGCACCGGCGCCTGCAGCTGCAGGCCGCTCACGCTCTCGGCCGTTGCCAGCTCGTACTTGGTATAGGTGGTGTTGTCCCGGCCCAGCCACAGGCTGATGCCGATGACCAGGGCTGTGAGCACCACCACAAACAAGCCCGCCGCCAATGCATGCGATTTGTTTTCCATAGCTACTCCTTTGCTCCAGCGAGCGCTCCTCCAGGGGCCGCCGCGCTGACCGGCGCCAACGCGCGCCGCCCCCGCTCACCCAGGAAGAAATGTTCGATAAACGGATGCGGGAAATGCACCACCTCTTGCGGCGCTCCCGTCACGATCACTTTTTTCTCGGCCAGCACCGCCACACGGGTGGACAGGGCAAACAGCGTGTCCAGATCGTGCGTGACCATCACCACCGTCAGGCCCAGTGCCTCGTGCAGGTCCTTGAGCAGATCGCAGAACTCGTCGGAGCTGTTCGGGTCCAGCCCCGCCGTGGGCTCGTCGAGCAACAGCAATGGCGGGTCCATGATGAGCGAGCGTGCCAGTGCCACGCGCTTGATCATGCCGCCCGACAGGTCAGAAGGCATGCGGGTGGCATGTTCGGGCTTGAGGCCCACCATCTGCAGCTTGACCATGGCCGCATCGCGCACCACGGACTTGGGCATCGTGCCCTGCTCGTTCAATGGAAAGGCAATGTTCTCCAGCACATTGAAGGCCGAGAACAACGCGCCTTGCTGAAACAGCATGCCGATGCGCGAGGCTGCGCCGTGGCGGCTGAGCTCGTCCACGGGCTTGCCCTCGATCAGCACCTCGCCCTTGGCCGGATGCAGCAGGCCGAGGATCTGCCGCAACAGCACGGACTTGCCCGTTCCCGAGCCACCCACCAGGGTCAGGATTTCACCGCGACGCACATCCAGGTCCAGATCCTGGTGGATGGCGAATGCATGGTCCCCGCGGCCGAACACCGTCCACAGCTTGCGGATCTGCACCACAGGCTGGTCAGCGGCTTGAGCGTTTGTTGCGGTTGGGGCTGTCATTGCCATGGCTAGAACCCCACGTTGCGGAATGCAATCGCAAAGATCGCATCCAGCACGATGACCGCCGTGATCGAGATCACGACCGAAGAAGTGGTGCCTCTACCGAGGCTCTGCGTATTGGGCTCCACCTGCAGCCCGAAATGGCACGCAATCAGGGCAATGGCCACGCCGAACGTGACCGATTTGGCCAGCGCCAGAAACAGATTGGCAATATCCACGGCACCGGGCATGGCCTGCACGAAATAGGCGGGCGACACGCCCATGGCTGCATCGGCTGCCAGCATGCCGCCGACCAGGGCGCACATAGTGGTCCAGATCGCCACCAGCGGCATGGCCGCAGCCAGTGCCAATGCACGCGGCATCACCAGGCGAAAGCCGTGCGAAATACCCATCACCTGCATGGCGTCCAGCTCTTCGTTCACCCGCATCACGCCGATCTGCGCCGTAATGGCCGAGCCCGAGCGGCCCGCCACCAGAATGGCCCCCAGGAGCGGCCCCAGCTCGCGCACCAGCGAGATACCCAGAATATTGACGATGAAGGCATCGGCGCCGAACTGACGCAGTTGCAACGACATCAGGTAGGCCAGCACCACGCCGATCAGAAACCCCACCAGCGCCGTGATCGGCAAGGCCGTGGTTCCTACCGAGTACAGATTGCCGGAAAAATCGCGCCACGGCCCACGCGCCGGGTTGCGCAGCAGGCGCAGCACATCGATCAGCAACTGGCCCACCATCTCGACCATGGCCCGCGCATGGGCCAGAAAGCCCAGCAGCACCAGGCCCAGCTGAATCAGCCAGCCCCACCAGTTGACCTGCTTTTCGGGCGGGCAGGCAATCGTGAGCGAGGCCACGCGCTCCATCATCTGGCGCTGCATGTCCGTCATGCGCAATTGCTGCGGCCGCTGCTGGCGCCAGTGATCCCACAACAGTTGGGCACCCACATGGTCCAGCCAGTCTGCTGCGGTCAAGTCCCAGGCCTGGCCCTCGCCGGGCGGGTGCTTGCGCAATTGCTCGCGCACGGACTTCCAGATGCTCCGGTCCCCCAGCTCTGCCGCACCCCAGCGCCCGCGCAACTGTGCCCAGCGCTGACCGCCGTCGTTGGCATCGGTAATGTGAGGAGAGGAATCCGCCATGAATGGAAAAAGCGAGCTGGTTCTTGTTGCGCGCGCAATACGAATATGGATTACGCACTATAGCCTGAGTGTCGCCCAGGCGCATGCAGTGCATATCTGCCCGGCACAGTGGCGTTGAACACAGTGGCGCCGTCTCCATCGGTTGATTCCCTGTTGGCAACGCGGCACACTGTTTGCACACTGCAGGCTGTTTTTACCAGATATGGGCAGCATTCGCGGCCCGAGTCACCAAACCCCCAAAAGCATGACGACACCCGGAGACAACACTTCCTTCGACTATATCGTGATCGGCGCAGGTACGGCAGGCGCGCTGCTGTGCAACCGCCTCTCGGCCAATCCGCGCAACCGCGTGCTGTTGATCGAAGCGGGCAGGCGCGACGATTACCATTGGATTCATATTCCCGTGGGCTATCTGTACTGCATTGGCAACCCGCGCACCGACTGGCTCTACAAGACCGAGCCCGAGCCCGGCCTCAACGGCCGCAGCCTGCTGTACCCGCGCGGCAAGACCCTGGGCGGCTGCTCCAGCATCAACGGCATGATCTACATGCGCGGCCAATCGCGCGATTACGACCATTGGGCCGAGCTGACGGGCGACGCCCGGTGGCGCTGGAATGAAACCCTGGGCTACTTCAAGCGCCATGAGGACCATTGGCGACTGGACCACGAAGGCGATGCCAGCCCCAGTTTTGCGCAACTGCACGGCAATCGCCGCACTGGCAGCAGCGGTGAGTGGCGTGTCGAGAAGCAGCGCCTGCGCTGGGACATTCTGGACGCCTTTGCCCAGGCTGCGCAGCAGGCGGGCATCCCTGCCACCGATGACTTCAACCGCGGCACTAACGAAGGCGTCGGCTACTTCGAAGTCAACCAGAAAGCCGGCTGGCGCTGGAACACGGCCAAGGCCTTTTTGCGCCCCACCTGCTACGGCCGCCCCAATGTCGAGATCTGGAACAACGCCCATGTCAGCCGCCTGCTGCTGGAGCGCCAGGCAGACGGGCAACTGGCCTGCACCGGCGCCGAAGTCTGGACCGGAGCCGAGATGGTGACCGCACGCGCCAGCAAGGAAGTCATCCTGAGCGCCGGCGCCGTCAACTCACCGCAGATTCTGCAGCTCTCGGGCATCGGCCCGGGCGAGCTGCTCCAGCAACATGGCATCGACGTGCAGCACGATCTGCCGGGGGTGGGCGCCAACCTGCAGGACCACCTGCAGATCCGCGCCGTGTTCAAGATCGATGGCGCGCCCACGCTCAACATGATGGCAGGCAGCCTGTGGGGCAAGGCCAAGATCGGGCTGGAGTACCTGGCCAAGCGCAGCGGCCCGATGAGCATGGCCCCTTCGCAACTGGGCGCCTTTACCCGCAGCAGCGCAGACCACACCTATCCCAATATCCAGTACCACGTGCAGCCGCTGTCGCTCGATGCCTTTGGCGACCCGCTGCACACCTTTCCTGCCTTCACCGCCAGCGTGTGCAATCTCAACCCCACCAGCCGGGGCACGGTGCAGATCAAGAACGCCGATTTCAGGTCTGCGCCCGCCATTGCGCCGCATTACCTCTCGACCGAAGAAGACCGCAAGGTGGCGGCCGACAGCCTGCGCATCACCCGCACCATCGCGGCCCAGCCCGCGCTGGCCAAATACCGGCCCGTGGAATGGAAGCCTGGCGCCCAATACCAAAGCGATGAAGAGCTTGCCCGCCTTGCAGGCGACATTGCCACCACCATCTTCCACCCGGTGGGTACCACCAAGATGGGGGCAGACAGCGACCCCATGGCCGTACTCGACAGCGAACTGCGGGTGCGAGGCGTGCGCGGGCTGCGGGTGGTGGACGCCGGTGCCATGCCCACCATCACCAGCGGCAACACCAACTCCCCCACGCTCATGATTGCCGAACGCGCTGCGGAATGGATTCTGGCCAGCCACCGGCCATGACCAAACCGCCTGAGAGTGCCCCCACCCCTGCGCATGCACCACTGTAGGACAGGCCGCCGCCCCAAACAAGGCGGCGGCCGACTTTACATCCGTGCGGCGCCAGTGGGGGTAAATCCTGATGCACCATGGCGGTGCGATCCCCTATAGTAGAGGCACTCGAGGCACTCAAACAGTGCTCTGCGAGAGGACCGAGGAGACATCTCGATAACTCGAATATCTTATAAAGCATCACAAAAAGAGATGCCCCTTCCAAAGCGCCTACGGGCGCTTTTTTGTTTTTCCCCCGGCGTCTCCACCCCGCAACACTGTTCTGTATGCAGCAGCGCATTTACCCGCTGTGATCCGGTGCGCGCTGCCCTGTTGCAGTGCGACAATCCCGGCCATGGAATGGATTTTTGTCACCCTGGCGTCGATGTTCGCGGGGTTTGTGGATGCAGTGGTGGGGGGCGGTGGCCTCATTTTGGTGCCTGCGCTCTTTGGCGCATTTCCGGCCGCACCGCCGGCAACCCTGCTGGGCACCAACAAGAGTGCCAGCGTCTGGGGCACCTTGATTGCAGCGCGTCAGTTCAGCCGGCGCGTGGACATGCGCTGGGCCGCCATCGCGCCCGCAGCACTTGCCGGCTTTGCGGCGTCGCTGCTCGGGGCGTGGACGGTCACCGTGGTCGACCCGAGCATGCTGCGCAAGGCCCTGCCACTGATTCTGGTGGCCGTGCTGGCCTACACCTTGTACAAAAAGCAGTTGGGGCAGACGCATGAGCCGCGCTACAGTGGCCGCGCCGAGGCCTGGGTGGCCTGCGCAATCGGCGTCTGCATCGGCTTTTATGACGGGTTCTTCGGCCCCGGCGCAGGCAGTTTCTTCGTCTTTCTGTTCGTGCGCTGGCTGGGTTACGACTTTCTGAACGCCTCGGCCAGTGCCAAGATCCTGAATCTGGCCACCAATATCGCGGCGCTGATCCTCTTCACCGCCAAGGGCCATGTCTGGTGGCACTTTGCGATTCCGCTGGCCGTTGCCAATGTGGTGGGCAGCATGCTGGGCACCTGGATGGCGCTGAAAAAAGGCTCTGGCTTCGTGCGCGGCATGTTCATTGTGGTCGTCAGCGCCCTCATCCTGAAGACCGGCTACGACGCCTTTGTGCGCTGAGCGCGTAGCACCAGCAGCGGCATTGTTGGCCTGTTGTCAGCCTGTGCCGTTACGATGGCTGCATTGCAGCTACCGGAGCGGCCATGCGTCCACCCCTCTCTCACCGAAACTCTCTGCTCCGCCTGCTGGCGTTGGTCTGGCTGGCAGCCGCCCTGCTGGCGGGATGCTCGCAGGAGCCCAAGCAGCGCGCCGCTTTCATCAGCTTCCTGCAGACCCGCATTCTGGATCGCCCCGGCGCCACGATTCCGCTCCTGGGCAAGGAAGACAGAGAGCAGCTAGGTGACGATTACGCCAGCCAGTACGCCGTGATTCAGACCTTCCACGAAGCGCTCAACGACTCGGTCAGCAAACCTGCGCGTGCGCTGCTGAGCAAAGGCAGCTTTCACTCCGTGGGCGACATCATGAAGCGCCGCGAAGACATCAAAACCATGCAGGAAGGCGTGCAGCAATTGCGCAAGGCCTTGGACGAAAATCTGGCCAAGGCCGATGCTGCGCACGCAGCCATGAAGCAGCCCGAAGACCTCAAGGCCGTGTTCGACAAGGCCTACGCCAAGACCGTGACTGTACCCGCCAATGCGTTCAAAGATACGTTCCCCGCCATCGATGCCATGTTCGGCAGCGTCGGCAAGGTGGTAGCTTATCTCGACGCCCACCGCGACCAGATCAATGTCTCCGGCGCCATGCTGGAAGTGAGCGACCCCAAGCTGCAGGCAGAGCTGCAAGCCCTGCTCAATGACCTGAACAGCAAGGGCCAGGCCGTCAATGCGGCGCAGGACGCGTTGCTCAAGGCCGTCAACCGCAGCTGACGGGTGGGCGCAAAACCATCTGGCCCAAAAGGCTGGTGACGCTCAAGCAGTGTGCGCCATTTGCTATTGTTTTGATAGTTAACAGTACACTGCTTCAGCGTAGTGTTTCGGCCTGTGGCTGAATGCTCACTTCTTCCACGCGGCGCGGCGTGCCAATCGGTGCTGTGGCCTGCCCGCGCTGCATGGCGGCCATGTCAGCATCACTGGGGTAATCGCCCAGCAGCCAGTAATCGATGATCCGGCGGGCAATGGGCGCTGCACTGCCCGCACCAAAACCGGCGTTCTCGACGATCACGCCCACGGCAATCTTGGGGTTGTCCGCCGGGGCAAATGCCACATACAGCGCGTGGTCGCGCTGGCGCTCGGCCAGCTTGGCTGCGTTGTATTTCTCTTTCTGGCCGATGGTGATGGCCTGCGCCGTACCGGTCTTGCCACCGGCACTATAGCGCGCGCTGCCAAATGATCCCCGGCCCGTGCCGCCCGTAACCACCGACACCATGCCCCGCTTGACGGCATCCACATTGCTCTGCTTGTAGCCCAGGTTGACCGACTCAGGTTGCTCAATCGGATGGCGGGTATTGGTCACCGGGTCGATCAGGGCCCGGCCCACATGCGGCACGCGGCTGTTGCCGTTGTCGACCAGGGTGGCCAGCGCGTGCGTCAGCTGCAGGATGGTGAAGTTGTTGTAACCCTGGCCGATGCCCAGCGAAATGGTTTCGCCGGCAAACCACTTCTTCTGCTCGGGGCGCTTGTAGGTTTCGCGCTTCCAGGTCGTGCTGGGCAGCACGCCGCGCACCTCGCCGGGCAGGTCGATGCCGGTGATCTGGCCAAATCCAAGCGGCTTCATGAAGTCGTGGATCGCATCCACGCCCATTTCATTGGCCAGGGTGTAGAAGTACACATTGCTGGAGTGCTGGATGGCGCGGTTCAGATCCACCGGCCCCAGGGCATGGCCCGAGCGGAAGGTATGGCCGCCAAAAGTCCAGCTGCCGCCGTCCTGGATGATGGTGGAAGGCGTGCGCCTGCCTGTTTCCAGCCCGGCCAGCCCCATGAATGGCTTGTAGGTGGAGCCGGTGGGGTAGGTGCCGCGCAGTGCGCGGTTGAGCAGCGGGCGGTCAATGGACTCGTTCAGCGCCTTCCAGCTTTCCTGGTCGATGCCTTCCACGAACAGATTCGGGTCGTAGGTGGGCTTGCTCACCATGGTCAGCAGTTCGCCCGAGCGCGGGTCGATGGCAATCGCCACGCCTCGGCGCTCGCCATACAGGTCTTCCACCATCTTCTGCAGCTTGATATCGATGGACAGCACCACGCTCTCGCCAGGCGTGGCCGGCGCGCTGCCGAGCTTGCGCACGGCGTGGCCACCAGCCGATGTCTCCATGCGCTCCACGCCGGTCTGGCCGTGCAATTCCTTCTCGTAGCTGGCTTCGACGCCGGTCTTGCCGATGTATTCGGTGCCGCGGTAGTTGGCAGCATCTTCCGAATCGTCGATGCGCTCCTTCTCGCGCTGGTTGATGCGGCCGATGTAGCCAATGATGTGCGCACCCACCTCGCCCATCGGGTAGTTGCGGAACAGGCGCGCCTTCACATCCACGCCCGGGAAGCGGTAGCGCTGGGCGGTGAACTTGGCCACCTCCTGGTCTGTCAGGCGTGAGCGGATCGGCAGCGAATCGAAGTTGCGCGAATCCTCGCGCAGGCGCTTGAAGCGGCGCCGGTCGCGCGGCGTGATGTCGATGATCTCGGACAGCGCATCGATGGTCTCGTCGATGTCTGCCACCTTGTAGGGCGTGATCTCCAGCGTGTAGGCAGAGTAGTTGGTGGCCAGCAGCACGCCGTTGCGGTCGTAGATCTGCCCCCGGTTGGGCACGATGGGCACCACCGCCGTGCGGTTGCTCTCGGCCTGGGCCAGCAGGTCATCGTGGCGCTCCACCTGCAGCACATACAGGCGCGTGACGAGGAGCGAAAAACACAGCAGCACCACCAGGCCGATCACCACCACCCGCAGCTTGAACTGGCTGAGGTCGCGTTCGGAATTGTGGATTTCGGTCATCGGGCAAGGGCTGCGCTATGCGGCACTAGAGCGGCCGGTTTTCGTCATCGCTGGGCGGCTGGCGCTGGGGCAGCAGCAGCAGCCAGCTCACCACCGGCCACAACAGCACACACCACAGGCCCGGCGTGATGAAGCCCCACCCCGGAAAACCGCCACGCAGCAGCATGCGCATCAGCATCTGCACCACATCGGCTGCCATGAAAAGGGGCAGCACCTGCACCGCCTGCGCCAGCACGCTCAGCCAGGTAATACGCCGGCGCAGCATGGCCACGCCATACATCACCGCCGAATAGATCAGCGCATGCTGGCCCAGCAGCGACGACTGGTGCACATCCATGCACAGGCCCAATACAAACGCCCAGGCCATGCCCACCTTGCGCGGCTCATGCACGCCCCAGAACACCAGTACCAGCAGCAGCACATCGGGCATCCATATGCCGCGGCCCAGCGGCAGCAGGTTGATCATCAGCGCCAGCAGAATGGAAAGCGCAATGAACCAGGGGTTGACAGGAAGCAGCAGCGGCTGCCCACGCGGCATGATCATCGTGGCGCTCCTGGCTGGTGGTGGTGATGGCGCTTCATCCGCGCTTGCCCTTTCGGGGGGTGGAGGACGGGCCTTCCTGCTTCTTCACATCTGGCGTGGGGCGTGGCGGCAGTGCGTCTTCGGGCAGCGGGTCGATCACCATCACGAACTGCGTGCCGTACATCTGCGCCAGCGGCTCGCAGTACACGCGAGAGAACGGCGAATCGGCACGGCGCTCGATCTTGATGATGCGCGCAATCGGCAGGCCCGGCGGGTACACGCCGTCCACGCCACTGGTGGTGAGCAGGTCGCCTTCCTGGATATCGGCATTGCTCGGCATGAAGCGCAGCTCGATGCCGCCGCCGTAGGCCGTGGTCGGATCGCCATAGGCCACGGCGCGCGCGCCGGTGCGCGGATTGAGCACGGGGATCGCCTGGTCGCGGTCGGTCAGCAGGGTCACTTCGGCCGACATCGGAAACACCCGCGTCACCTGGCCCAGCACACCCATCTCGTCCATCACCGGCGAGCCGCGCTGGATGTTGGCCAGCTCGCCCTTGTCGATCACCACACGGCGGGTATAGGCATCAGCGGTTTCATACACCACCTGCGCAGCCGTACCCTTGGTGCTCAGGCGCGGCAACAGGTTCAGCAGTTGGCGCAGGCGCTGGTTTTCATGGTCCAGCGTCTCCACCAGAGTGGCGCGCTGGGCCATCTGCACCGATTTCTTCTCGGCGTCGGCAGCCGTTGTCTGCGCGGTGTGCAGGTCTTCAAAGTAGGTGGCGCCCTGGTGCACCAGTTGCACCGGCTGCAGCATCACCCACTGCAGCGGGTAGAGCACCGTGGCCACCGCCTTGCGCAGCGGCTCGGTCAGCTTGAAGCGCACGTCCGCCACCATCAGGAAAACGGCCAGCGCCACGCACAAGGCCAGGCGCACATTGGGGCTGGGGCCTTGTGGGCGGAACGTCGGTACGCCGCTATCGAAGGAGTTGCTGGACATGCTGAAACCGGATCAAAAAGCGCCCGCCATCGGCCCAGACGCCAATGGCGAGCATGCAGCTTGCTATGCTAAACATAGTAGCTGGCGCTCGCCATTATTACGCAAACCGGTATGTGGACGTATTTATCGCCGCCGGGCTGCCTCCCGGCACTGATCGTTCCCCAGGCGGGAAGCGGCCATGCACGGTGGGCAAGCATGGGGCACTGTTATTCGCTGGTGAAGATGGTGACGCCCTTGCGGTCGAGTGTCTCGAGCGCCATGCCGCAACCACGCACCACGCAGGTGAGCGGCTCTTCGGCCACCAGCACGGGCAGGCCGGTTTCCTCGGCCAGCAGGCGGTCCAGGTCACGCAGCAGCGCGCCGCCGCCGGTCAGCATCATGCCGCGCTCGGCAATGTCGGCACCCAACTCGGGCGGGGTCTGCTCCAGCGCATTCTTCACGGCGGAGACGATCTGGTTGAGCGGCTCGGTCAGGGCTTCCAGCACTTCGTTGGAGCTGATGGTGAAGCTGCGCGGCACGCCTTCAGAGAGGTTGCGGCCCTTGACTTCGATCTCGCGCACTTCGCTGCCGGGGAAGGCAGAGCCGATGCTCTTCTTGATCAGCTCGGCCGTAGGCTCGCCGATCATCATGCCGTAATTGCGGCGGATGTAGTTGATGATGGCTTCGTCGAACTTGTCGCCGCCCACGCGCACACTGCCCTTGTAGACCATGCCGCCCAGCGAGATCACGCCCACTTCGGTCGTGCCGCCACCAATGTCCACCACCATCGAGCCCGAGGCTTCGGACACCGGCAGGCCCGCGCCGATACCAGCGGCCATCGGCTCTTCGATCAGCTCCACCTGGGTGGCACCGGCCTTGAGAGCCGCGTCCTTGATCGCGCGGCGCTCGACCTGCGTCGAGCCGCAGGGCACGCAGATGATGATACGCGGGCTGGGCGACAGCAGGGTGCGGGGGTGCACCATCTTGATGAACTGCTTGATCATCTGTTCGGTGATCAGGAAGTCGGCGATCACGCCGTCCTTCATCGGGCGGATGGCTTCGATGTTGCCGGGCACCTTGCCCAGCATGGCCTTGGCCTCGCGGCCCACGGCCTGGATCACCTTGCGGCCATGCGTGCCGCCTTCGTGGCGGATGGCAACCACCGAGGGCTCATCGAGCACAATGCCCTTGTCGCGCGCAAAAATCAGGGTGTTGGCCGTGCCCAGGTCAATGGCCAGGTCGGTGGAAAAATAGCGACGGAACGCTCCGAACATGCAAGATTCCTCTAGGGCATGGGCAGCGCTTCGGCCTTCCATCGCCCGTCATTGGGGTGTGGTGAGATGACTGATGGGGTTTTGATGCGCAATGACCGACGTTGCAGTGATATTGCGTCAAAGACGGGATAATACCGCATCCCCTGTGAATAACTTACAGGGCAACGCTTTCCAGCGCCGTTTTTTTACGACTGGTTTACATACAAAGATCTATGGCACTGACAAAAGATGACATTGCCCGCATCGCCAACCTGGCGCGGCTCGAATTATCAGACTCCGAGAGTGAGCGCATGCTCTCGCAGATGAATAACTTTTTTGGCATTGTGGAGAAGATGCAGGCTGTGGATACCACCGGCGTCACGCCACTGTCGCACCCTGTGGCGGCCATCGAGGAAATCACGCTGCGACTGCGTGAGGACGTGGTGAGCGAGCCCGACAACCGCGAGGCCAACCAGAAGAGCGCTCCGGCCGTGGAAAAGGGCTACTTCCTGGTGCCCAGGGTCATCGAGTAATTCACAGCATTTTCAGGTTTCGGCCTTTTGAGGCCTCAGCGCCCACCTGGTGAGCGGCAATAGCTATCACAAATATAGCAATATAACCATCACCACTCTGGCAACGCCCCGTCTTTTCACCAAGATCGAGAGATCGCTCTGAACGCGAGATTTGCATGAGCACTCCTACCCAATTGCACGACCTGAGCGTGGCCCAGCTGGCCGCCAAGCTCAAAAGCCGCGAAGTGTCCTCCGTGGAGGCCGCCCAGCACTTTCTGGACCGCGCCAAGGCCCACGAGAGCCTGGGCGCCTTTGTCCATATCAACGAAGAAGTGACCCTGGCCCAGGCCCGGGCCGCCGATGCCGCGATTGCCGCAGGCACCTCGGGCAAGCTGGCTGGCGTGCCCATTGGCCACAAGGACCTGTTCGTCACCAAGGACTTCCCCACCACGGCGGGCAGCAAGATACTCACCGGCTACCAGTCGCCGTTTGATGCCACCATGGTCGCCCGGCTGGCGGGCGCAGGCGCCGTCACACTGGGCAAGCTGAACATGGACGAGTTCGCCATGGGCTCGGCCAACGAAAACTCCGCCATCGGCAAGGTGAGCAACCCCTGGGATGTGTCCCGCGTGCCCGGCGGCTCGTCGGGCGGCTCGGCAGCCGCTGTGGCTGCGCGCCTGGCCCCGGCTGCCACCGGCACCGATACCGGCGGCTCCATCCGTCAGCCTGCGTCGTTCTGCGGCATCACCGGCATCAAGCCCACCTATGGCCGCGCCAGCCGCTACGGCATGATCGCCTTTGCGTCGAGCCTCGACCAGGCCGGCCCCATGGCCCGCACCGCCGAAGACTGCGCCATCCTGCTGAGCGAGATGTGCGGCCCCGACCTCGACCGCGACTCCACCAGCCTGGACCGCCCTGCAGAAGATTTCACCCGCAGCCTGGGCGACAAGCTGGACGGCCTGCGCATCGGCATTCCGGCCGAATTCTTTGGCGATGGCCTGTCGGACGACGTGCGCGCTGCCGTTGACGGCGCCCTCAAGGAATACGAAAAGCTCGGCGCCAGGCTCGTGCCCATCAGCCTGCCGCGCACCGAGCTGTCGATCCCCGTGTACTACATCATCGCCCCGGCAGAAGCCTCGTCCAACCTCAGCCGCTTTGACGGCGTGAAGTTCGGCCACCGCGCCAAGGACTACACCGACCTGGTCGACATGTACAAGAAGACCCGCGCCGAAGGCTTTGGCGACGAAGTCAAGCGCCGCATCATGACCGGCTCCTACGTGCTCTCGCACGGCTACTACGACGCCTACTACCTGCAGGCGCAGAAGATCCGCCGCATGATTGCGGACGACTTCCAGGCCGCCTTCAAGGACTGCGACCTGATCGCCGGGCCTGCCGCGCCCACCGTGGCCTGGGCCCTGGGCGGCAAGAGCGACCCGCTTGCCAACTACCTGGCCGACATCTATACCCTGCCCGCATCGCTCGCCGGCCTGCCGGGCCTCTCGGTGCCCGCCGGGTTTGGCGAAGGCGGCATGCCCGTAGGCCTGCAGCTCATCGGCAACTACTATGGCGAGGCCAAGCTCCTCAACGCCGCGCACCAGCTGCAACAAGCCACCGACCACCACCTGCGCCAGCCCACTGGCCTTGCGAAATAACGCGGGGAGGAACACAGAACATGACCGAAACAACCGTCAAGCTCATCAACGGCTACGAAGTGGTGATTGGCTTTGAAACCCACACCCAGCTCGCTGCCAACAGCAAAATCTTCAGCCGCGCCAGCACCGCCTTCGGCGCCGAGCCCAACACCCAGGCCTGCGCCGTGGACCTGGCCCTGCCCGGTACCCTGCCGGTGATGAACAAGAAGGCCGTCGAGTGCGCTATCAAATTAGGACTAGCACTGGGCTCCCACATTGCGCCACTCAGCATCTTTGCCCGCAAGAACTACTTCTACCCCGACCTGCCCAAGGGCTACCAGATCTCGCAATTCGAGATTCCCGTGGTGCAAGGCGGTGAAGTGAGCTTCTTCGTTGGCGACACCAAGAAGACCGTGCGCCTGGTGCGCGCCCACCTCGAAGAAGACGCCGGCAAATCCGTGCACGACGAATTCATCGGCCAGTCGGGCATCGACCTCAATCGCGCTGGCACGCCGCTGCTGGAAATCGTGACCGAGCCCGACATCCGCAGCACCGAAGAAGCCGTGGCCTACGCCAAGGAGCTGCACAAGATCGTCACCTGGATCGGCATCTGCGACGGCAACATGCAGGAAGGCAGCTTCCGCTGCGACGCCAACGTCTCCGTGCGCAAGCCCGGGGCGCCGCTGGGCACGCGCCGCGAGATCAAGAACCTGAACTCGTTCCGCAACATGCAGATCGCCATCGATTACGAAATCCGCTGGCAGATCGAAGAAATCGAAGACGGTCGCGCCATCCAGCAGGCCACCGTGCTCTTCAACCCCGACACGGGCGAAACCCGCGCCATGCGCACCAAGGAAGACGCGGCCGACTACCGCTACTTCCCCGACCCCGACCTGCCGCCGCTCGTCATTGCAGACAGCTGGGTACAGGCCGTGAAGGCCGACATGCCCGAGCTGCCTCGCCAGCGCGCCGACCGCTTTGTGGCCGATTACGGCCTGCCCGAGTACGACGCCACCACCCTGACCCAAAGCCAGGCCATGGCCGACTACTTTGAAGCTGCCGCCAGGCAAAGCGGCCAGCCCAAGCTGGCCAGCAACTGGGTCATGGGCGAAATCTCGCGCCGCCTGAACATGGAAGAGATCGGCATGGACCAGGTCAAGGTCAGCGCCGAGCAATTGGGCACGCTCATCGCACGCATCCACGGCAACGTCATCAGCAACAACTCTGCCAAGCAGGTGTTCGAGGCGCTGTGGACCGCCGAAGGCACGGACGTCGACGCCATCATCGACGCCAAGGACCTCAAGCAATCGAACGACACCGGCGCCCTCGAAGCCATCATCGACGAGGTGATCGCCGCCAACCCGGCCAACGTGGAGCAATACAAGGCCGGCAAGGACAAGGCATTCAACGCCCTGGTCGGCCAGGTGATGAAGGCTTCCAAGGGGAAGGCAAACCCGGGGCAGGTCAATGAGTTGTTGAAGGCGAAGCTGGCGTAACAACTTCTCATCACACCTCATAAACGAAGCCTCCGCAAGGAGGCTTTTTTATGATTCGCGCACCCGTCCCTCTGTTGCCTGACGACCAACAGCCAACGTAGTTCCACGGACTGGACGGCGGCGGCCCCTTCCGTTATGGTGGCGGCGGCTTTCATCATGGTTGCATACCAAACCATAACAATGCGCGCTTGCGGCATCCATGCATGCCGCAAGCGCCCCATGTGATGCGCCATTCCATCCCGCACCGGGATGTATGCAGCTTTCTGCACGAAGAAGCTGTTCCAAGAAGGCGCCTGCGCGCCAGCCTGTCGTTCATTCCCCCTTGTGTGGTGTTTTGCGGAGAGTGTGTTGAGTACCTTAGCTATTGTTTTATCCCTTGCGCTGCTGATGTATCTGGCCTACCGGGGCTATACGGTTTTGCTGCTGGCCCCGGTGATGGCGGCGCTGGCGGTCATTCTGTCTGGCGAGGTGAGCCAGATGCTGCCCATCTATACCGAGACGTTCATGCGGGCGCTAGGCAATTACATGCTGGCGTTCTTCCCGATTTTTCTGCTGGGGGCGCTGTTTGGCCAGTTGATGGCCGATTCGGGTGCCGCCACGGCGATTGCCAAATGGATTGAGCGCACCCTGGGCTCGAAGCACGCCATTCTGACGGTGGTGCTGGCCTGCGGCATCCTGACCTACGGCGGAGTGTCGCTGTTTGTGGTGGCGTTTGCGATCTACCCGATTGCCAAGACACTGTTTCGCGATGCCGACATTCCCAAGCGCCTGGTGGCGCCGGCCATTGCGCTGGGCTCGTTCACCTTCACGATGACGGCGCTGCCGGGCACGCCTGCGATCCAGAACGCGATCCCGATCGCCTACTTTGGCACCAATACCTTTGCAGCGCCCGGCCTGGGGTTGATTGGCGCAGCCATCATGTTCAGCCTGGGCATTGCGTGGCTGCGCTCGCGCGAGAAGGCGGCCCGCGCCAGCGGTGAAGGCTATGGCGACCATGACGACAGCGACACCGGCCCGCGCGGCCAGGTGGGCGAAGCCGATATGAGCGGCGATGCGAGCCGCACCATTCCCTTGCTGCTGGCCCTGCTGCCGCTGGTGCTGGTGATCGGGATCAATGCGCTGTTCACGTACGGCATTTTCCCGAACATGGAGTGGTATTTTCTCAAGCAGCGCTTCCCGACCATGGATGCCAGCAAGCAGACCGGCATGTGGGCGCTGATCATTGCGCTGGCAGTGGCCTGCGTGACCTTGATCCTCATCGGCCTGGGCCGCTGGGCCAATCTGCAGCAGACCATCAACAAGGGCGTGCTGGGCTCGATGTTGCCGATCTTCAACACCGCATCGGAAGTGGGCTACGGCGCGGTGATCGCCAGCCTGGCAGGCTTTGCCATCATCCGCGACGCGGTGCTGAATGTGTCGAGCAACCCGCTGATCTCCGAAGCGGTGGCGATGAATGTGCTGGCCGGTATCACCGGCTCGTCATCGGGCGGCATGTCGATTGCCCTGCAGACCCTGGGCGCCGACTATCTGCGCATGGCCAACGCGGCGGGCATCAGCCCCGATCTGCTGCACCGCGTGGCGGTGATGTCGGCTGGCGTGTTCGATACGCTGCCGCACTGTGGCGCCATCATCACCTTGCTGTCGATCTGCAAGCTGACGCACAAGCAGTCCTACGGCAACATCGCGGCAATGACGATCGTGGTGCCGCTGATTGCGCTGTCGGTGGTGATCGCGCTGGGCACCATGTTCGGTTCGTTCTGAAACCCTCGCCCCAAAAGCGAAAACTGCAAAGGCGCAGACACGCAAAGGCCGCTATGCCCCGGGGGTGTAGCGGTTTTTTTATTCAAGTTTTGGTTGAAATCCGGCCTGGCTTCGTATGCCGGGGCCGCCAACAGCTATCCAATCAATAGCAAGTCCAAAAAGGCCCGCGTTTGCGGGCCAAGGGAGCACTCAGAAGTGGCAGGGCATCAATGCATCTGCGTGTTGTCCGGCGTCTTGGGCTCCGACCCAAGTTGACGATGGTTGCATTTGCTTTGCTGCTGGCTGTACTTCTTCTCTCGCAATGGTTGCCCCAGCTGCAAGGGCCAGGGCGTTGGGTTCGGAATGGCAGTGTGCTGTTTCATGGCGCGCTCCTGCAGTCCGGACCAGCGCTGGCGACTAGCGCTGCTGCTGCTGCCGGTCTTGCTGGCCAGGCTGCTTTTGCTGCGGCGATTGCTGCTCGTGCTGCTGATCCTTCTTCTGCCCGGGCTGCTGGCCCGGCTGCTGGTTCACCTGGTTGCTGCCGGGTTTCTGTTGGTGGTTCTGCTGTGTCATGGCGATAACTCCTTCAGTGGTACTGGCGAGGCCCCGTGCCTGCCATGGGTTCATGGTCGCGCCTCATGCACGCCTTGGCTGTAGGAGATGCCAGACGCCGTGCATCAAGACGTGAATCAGGACACGTTTTGCAAGCGCCGCTACCTGCCAGCGCACATTTGCTTGCGTCTGGTGACAATAGACCTGGGCACACCCATTTCAGTGTTTTTGGCCTCTACCGCTTACCCATCAAGCGCATTGCGCTATCAAATTTAAAGCGCGCAAGCCCAGGCTGCAGGGTTACCGCCATCCGCTATAAACATGCCATGACCAATCTGTTTGCCAAAGTGGCTCTGTGGGGCCTGGCGGTGATCGCCGTGCTGTATGCGGCGCTGTGCGTGGTGATGTTCTTTCAGCAGCGCAGGCTGATGTATTTTCCGCAGATGACGCGGGTGGAGGCTGCGCACACCAATTTCTCGCTGCAGCAGGCGGGCGTGACCCTGCGCGGCTGGCAAAGCCACCCGCAGGCAGGGCCAACGGCCAGAACGGATACCGCGGGCGCGCCGGGCCTCGCAGCGGCGACAGCCCCCGCACGCGACGCAGTCATCTACCTGGGCGGCAATGCCGAGCGGGTGGAGCAGGCGGTTCCGCTGCTGCACCAGTGGCTGCCGACGCACAGCGTCTACGCCCTCGCCTACCGCGGCTATGGCGCGAGCGACGGCATGCCCACGGGCGCAGACCTGGAGCGCGATGCCATTGCCTTGTTTGACGCCGTGCAGCAGCGCCACCCGCAGGGCCGCATCACCGTAGTGGGCCGCAGCCTGGGCACCGGTGTGGCAGCCGCCGTAGCCGCGCAGCGCCAGCCCACACACCTGGTGCTGATCACGCCGTTTGACAGCATGGTCGCCACGGTGCGCGACCACTATGGCTGGCTGCCCGTGGGCCTGCTGCTGCGCGACCGCTACCCTTCAGATGAGCGGCTGCAACACTACGGTGGCCCCCTGCTCGTGCTGCGCGCAGGCCGCGACGCACTGGTGCTGCCTGCCCGTACCGATGCGTTGGAGCGGGCGCTGGCCAATCGCCAGGGGCCAGCGGTAGAGGTGGAAAACTTTGCTGCTGCCGACCACATCGACATTCTGGAGGCGCCAGGCCTTGCAGCGCGCCTGCGCAGTTTTGTGGAAGGCGTGCCCGCGCAGCATTGACGCGCATCAAGCCTGCGCGCGCCACACTGCCCACCTGCTAGAACTGCTCGCGCTTTTGCGGTTGAAAGTCAAAAAGCGTCTTGCCTGCGTTGTCGATCACCAGGGCCGGCAGGTTCTGTGTGGTGACGAGGTAGAAGCCGCCCTTCCAGGGCTGCGCCATCAGGTAGTAACCATCGGACAGTAACTGCGGCATGGCACGCGTCGACTGGCTCCAGACCAGCTGCAGGCTGTGCACGTCCACCATCTGCAGCACCACCTCTGCGGGCGTGGTGGGCGTAGCCTCGTAGCGCATCAGCACCCGGTCGGCATTGCGCGCCAGCACTTCGCCGCTGAACTGCACCGGCACGCTGGCCACCTGCGCAATGTCGGTAACACCCGCTTCCTGCAGGCTTTGGCGTGCCACCACAAAGCCGTCGCTCACGGCCTGGTAGCGCCTGGGCGCGGCGCGCACCACCGCGTCGGAGGTGGAATGCACGGTCAGCAGCGGCAACTGCTGGAACTCGCCTTCGCGCAGTTTCTGCCGGTAGTGCACCAGGGTGCTGGGCAGGCCATAGCGGGCCACATCGGTTCTGAAGTCGGCGTAGTCGATCCGCTCCACGGTGTTCCGGTACTGGCCCCAGGGGCGCTGGAGCAGGCGTTGCTGCTGCCCGCCCCAGGGATAGATTTCGCCCGTGCGCCAGTACACGGCGTAGCGGTCGCCGGTGTTGCTGGTGATGTCGAGCAGGTCGGGTTCGCGCTGGCCACCAAAGGCCATCTTGGCCACACCGGTGGCCAGTTGCCCGGCAAAACGCTGGCTCAGCGCGGCGTTCATGGGCTCGAACAGGCTGCGCTCCCCGCTCCACAGCCACCAGTCACGGCCATTGAGCACCAGGGCGATCTGGCCATCGGCCTGCACCCGCATCTGCGCAGACTTGGCATAGGCATCACGCGGCAGGGTCACCCGCTGGGGCTCACCGATCAACTGCCGCGCCTGCAGGTCGTTGTGCAGGATCTGGAACACATCCTCACGCTCGGTGGTGTGCTTCATCACCCGCAGCATGCGCAGGCTGCCGTCGTCGGCCTGGTAGACCGCCGAGGCTTCGACGTCACCCAGCGGCAGCTCCTTCGACTGCCCCGACTGTCGCAGCGCCTGCAGCCATGTCAGCCCGTAAGGCAGCACAAAAAACAGCAGCACGAGAGCGCCCGCCATCTGGTAGAGGGGAGGGATGCGCTTGATCATCGGGCAGTTTTGGCCGGAGGGCTGAAATCGTGCACGGTCTGGCCGTCGTCGCCGATCAGCAGCGCGGGCTGCTGCAGGTCGTTGAAAAGCAGAAAACCGCCATTGACGGCCTGGCCCGTCACATAAAGGCCGCCTTCGCGGCTGCCCAGTTGCGGCAGCTGGTCGACCGTGCGGCTCCACACCACCTGGCCCGTGGCCTTGTCCAGCAGCTGGATGACCCGGCCCTCCTGGCGCACAGGCGTCGGCGTATAGGTCAGCAGCACGCGGGTGGTGTTTTCAGCCAGGATATCGGCGTGAAAGCGGGGTACCGCTGGCTGCACCACATCGATGCGCAGCAGGCCCCGGTCCTTGACCGCATAGGCACTCGTTGAAAACCCGCCACCGATGGCGATGTAGTGATGAGGCCAGTCGCGCACCGCCTGGCTATCGGTGGGCAGCAGGTCGAAGTAGTCAAAGAAGATTGGCTGGCCGGGCTCGTAGCGCCACCAGGATCGCACCAGCAGCGCCCGATCCTCCTCTCCGGTCGGGCGTGGCAGCCGCTCGTAGCGGTAGTAAGGGATGCGCTCGCTGTAGCTGGCCTGGGCCTTTTGGTACAGGCTGCTGCTTTCTGCGGCAGGCACGATCTGGCCCAGCAGCCAGTACACCAGGTATTTGCTGCCCGTGCTGCTGGTCACCTCCAGGCTGTCAGGCCGGCCCCGGCGCTGGATGGCAACGCCCACCACGCCCGCACCCAGTTGGGGGCCAAAACGCTCGCCCAGTTGGGGCAGCAGATCGACAAAGCGCAGGGTCGCCGGGTCCAGCCGCCACAAGCCACGTTCCTGCAGCGTGAGATACAGCTGTCCATCCGAGAAGAACCGCAGCTCGGCGCGACCGGAGCCGCTCGCCCAGTGCATGGAAAAGCGCTGCGGCTCGGCCAGTGGCTTGCCGCTGACCATGTCGCTGATCACCGCCCGGTAGACCGTCTGGTCCTGCTCACGGTTCTCGAACAGCTGCACCAGCAGGCGCTGTCCATTGCGCTCCACGATGGTGGCGCCCTCGCTGCGGCCCAGGGCCTGGCGCAGCTCGTAAGGCTTCATGTCGCTTTTGAAAAACTGCTGCACATGCGGCACCAGCCATGGCAACACCATCAGCACCACGAGCAGTGGAAACAACCACCGCATATGGCTTTGCAGCCGTGCCAGGCCAGACGCCGGGGTGTGCATGCGAACCTGCGGCAGACCCTGGCCATGGTCGACGCTGAACTGCGCGCCACACTGCAGACAGGCAAAGGCATTGCGCGGCCCGGCGCTGCGGCAATCTGCAGCGCCGCAACGCGGGCAATAAGGGGACGACCAGGGTGACATATCGGAAATTCGGCAAACCGGAACTGGCGCACAGCTTAACGGCTGCGCCCGCCTGTATGGTGTGCCTCGGTATTTTTGTACAGACACCGCACTCTACCTTGCAGGCAGCTAGCGCCTGTGCGTCAGCTGCGGGGTGCAACCAGCAGTGCCAGCCGCTACCATCGGCCCCAGCACCTCTTCGAAGCGCCAGCGCCCCACCCCTATGCACGACCCCATTGCCAGCCCGGCCACCATCCCGCCCTATACCGCCAGCGAGCCCGCAGACACCATATTCGGACTGCCCATGGCCATGGCCGAGTCCTTCCGGCTCCATGGCGAAGCCATTGGCAACGACCGCGCCCGCGTACGCATGCCCTACCAGAAGCAATACACCAACAGCCGGGGCGACATGCACGGCGGCGCCATTGCCACCTTGCTGGACGTGGGCCTGTCATGCGCGGCGCGGGCCCACGATCCGCTGCGCTATGGCGTGGTCACGGTCGATCTGACCATTCACTTCATGGCGCCGGCGGCAGGCGATGTGATCTGCACCTCGGTCTGCGAAAAGCGCGGCAGAAGCCTGAGCTTTGTGCGCGGAGAGCTGCGAAGCGAAGCGGGCGAGCTGCTGGGCATGGCCACCGGCACTTTCAAACTGGTGGAGCGCAAATAGCAGGCGGCTAAAAGGGCTGCCTGCAAAAGGGCGCCTCAGATATGGCATGCTGGCGGCCTGTTTGCTTACCCAACGACCTATTGACCATGACCACCCGTCAATCCACCCACCCTGTTGCCTCCCAGTTTCTGGACCGCTCGTCGCCCCGCGCCTTTTCCGGCAGGAAGCTGACGGCCCAGGACATCGAAACCATTGTTGAAGGCGCGCGCTGGGCGCCCTCGGCCAGCAACAAGCAGCCCTGGCACTTTGCCTACTCGATCAACGGCGATGCCAACTGGGAGGCGTTTTCCACCATCCCCAACGAGTTCAACCGCCGCTGGTGCCTGAACGCAGGTGCGCTGCTGGTGGTGCTGTCCGACAAGCAATCGGCCACGCACAGCTTCGATACCGGCTGCGCCTGGGGTTACCTGGCGCTGCAGGCACACGCCATGGGCCTGGCCACGCATGCCATGGCCGGCATCGAGCTCGATGCTGCCCGTCAGGTGTTGCAGCTGGACGACAACTGGAAGGTCGAGTGCCTGGTGGCCATTGGCGAGCGCGGCGACAAGTCCAGCCTGCCTGCCGATCTGGCCGAGCGCGAAGTGCCCTCGCCCCGCAAGCCGCTGTCTGAGATTCTGAGCGCAGGCCCCCTGGCCTGATCGCCCGGCAGGCTGCAGCGCATAAAAAAGGCTCCTTTCGGAGCCTTTTTCATGGGTGGGCCGCCTCAGAACAGCACGCGGCAGCGGATGGTGCCCGCAATCTGCGAGAGCTTTTCCAGTGCCAGCTTCGACGACTGCGCGTCGATGTCGATCACCACGTAGCCCACTTTCTCGTCGGTGCGCAGGTACTGGCCCGCAATATTGATGCCGTTGTCGGCAAACACCTGGTTGATGGCCGACAGGATACCGGGGCGGTTTTCGTGCACGTGCAGGATGCGGTTGTTGCCGGGGTGCTCGGGCAGCGCCACTTCGGGGAAGTTGACGGCCGATGTCGTGGTGCCGTTGTCGCTGTACTTGACGAGCTTTTCCGCCACCTCCAGGCCGATGTTGGCTTGCGCTTCCATGGTGGAGCCGCCGATGTGCGGTGTGAGGATGACGTTGTCCATGCCACGCAGCGGCGACTGGAACTCGTCCTTGTTGCTCTTGGGCTCGGTGGGGAACACATCGATCGCCGCGCCCAGCAGCTGGCCCGCCTGCAGCGCCCCGGCCAGTGCCTCGATATCGACCACCGTGCCGCGCGAGGCATTGATGAGGATGCTGCCCGGCTTCATCGCCGCGATCTGGGTCGCGCCCATCATGCCGTGGGTAGACGGGAGCTCCGGCACATGCAGGGTCACGATATCGGCCTGGCCCAGCAGCTCGTTCAGGTTGGCGGCCTGCTGAGCATTGCCCAGCGGCAGCTTGGTGACCACGTCATGGAAGACCACCTTCATGCCCAGGCCTTCGGCCAGTACCGACAGCTGCGTGCCGATGGAGCCATAGCCCACAATGCCCAGCGTCTTGCCGCGGATCTCGAAGGAGTTGTCGGCGCTTTTCTTCCAGCCGCCACGGTGGGCAACGGCGTTCTTCTCCGGAATGCCGCGCAGCAGCAGAATGGCCTCGGCCAGCACCAGTTCGGCCACAGAGCGCGTGTTGGAGAACGGTGCGTTGAACACCACCACACCGCGCTCGCGGGCCGCGCTCAGGTCCACCTGGTTGGTGCCGATGCAAAAGCATCCCACGGCCACGAGCTTTTGAGCGGCGGCAAACACATCGGCGGTGAGCTGCGTGCGCGAGCGGATGCCGACAAAATGCACGTCGGCGATCTTGCGCTTGAGCTCTTCGCCGTCCAGCGCCCCCGTCAGCGCTTCCACATTGGTGTAGCCCGCCGCCTGCAGCACCTTGAGGGCTGAGGGGTGAATGCCTTCGAGCAGCAAAAACTTGATCTTCGATTTGTCCAGCGATGTCTTGGTCATGGATGCGCGCTTCCTGTTTCACAAATAGCCTTTTGATGATGGCGCAGAAGCTTTGCCATTACGGCTTATCGGGTTGAGATGGCGCAACCCAGGCCCATGCGCGCAAGTCCGCCAAGAAGGTGGCCATGCAAGGAAAGAATGTTAAAAAACGCCATCTGAGCCCATATTCACTACAGATTTAGCTATCAATTAGTGAGTTGATACGTTAAACCTTTCGCTGCACAGGCCAATCCTGCATGGTAAAAAAATGCCATTCGCAAACCGGAGAACGTGCCAACGTTCACAGCGTTCTCCACGCAGCTAAGGAGTTCTGCATGACCCAATCCCACGCCCACAGCCTGTTTGATGCCATCCAGGTCGGGGATATGCAACTGGCCAACCGCATCGCCATGGCGCCGCTCACGCGCAACCGCTCTCCCAACGCCGTACCCCGGCCCATGACGGCCACCTACTACGCCCAGCGCGCCACCGCGGGCCTGCTCATCACCGAGGCAACCGCCATCAGCCACCAGGGCCAGGGCTACTCCGATGTGCCGGGGCTGTACGGGGAAGACCAGATCGAAGGCTGGGCCCGGGTGACGGACGCCGTGCACGCGGCTGGCGGCAAGATCGTCTGCCAGCTGTGGCATGTGGGGCGCGTGTCGCACAACAGCCTGCAGCCGGGCAACCAGCCGCCGGTGGCGCCTTCGGCCATCGTGGCCAAGACCAAGACCTACCTGATCGACCACGCCACGGGCCAGGGCCAGTTCGTGCCCACATCCGTGCCGCGCGCGCTCGATGCCGCAGAACTGCCCGGCATCGTGCACACCTATGCCACCGCAGCACGCAACGCGGTGCAATCGGCCGGCTTTGATGGTGTGGAAATCCATGCCGCCAATGGCTACCTGCTCGACCAGTTCCTGAAGACCGGCGCCAATGCGCGCACCGACGACTACGGCGGCTCCATCGAAAACCGTTGCCGTCTGACGCTGGAGGTGGTGCGCGCCGTGGTCGATGCCGTCGGCAGGGGCAAGGTGGGTATCCGCCTCTCGCCCGTCACTCCTGCCAACGGTATTGAAGACAGCGATCCGCAGTCGCTGTTCGAATACCTGGTGCGCCAGCTCGCACCCCTGGGCCTGGCGTACATCCACGTGATCGAAGGCGCCACCGGCGGCCCGCGCGAAGTGGAAGGCCGCCCGTTCGACTATGTGGATTTCAAGGCAGCCTACCGCCAGGCCGGTGGCAAGGCCGCGTGGATGGTGAACAACAGCTACACCCGCGCCATGGCCCAGGAGGTAGTGGCCAGCCAGGAGGCCGACATGGTGGCCTTTGGCAAGGCCTTCATCGCCAACCCCGACCTGGTGGATCGCCTGCGCAAGCAGGCCGCGCTCAACGAGGGCGACACCAGCACCTACTACGGCGGCGGCGAAAAGGGCTACACCGACTACCCGGCCCTGGCGGGCTGACCCTCCGCTCCTCGCGATCATCGGTGATCACCGTTGATCGCCTGTGTTGGCTGAAATCGCTGACACAGGGGCGCGGCGGGATTTGCTAGAGTGCAGGCCATGCAATACCAATCTCTGCTCCGCTCCACCCTGTGTCTGCTGTTGATTCCGGCGCTGGCAGGCTGCTCCAGCCTGTGGCCCTTTGGCGGCAAGAAAAAGGAAGAAACCGCGCCAGCGCCGCAAAGCAGCAGTGCACCCAATCCATCCACCAGCAGCAAAGCGGCGCCTCAGGCGCCGGCGGCAGGCAGCGGCAGCATCAGCCCCGCCAGCCTGCACGGCGTGTGGGAGTGCAATTTCCAGGTCAAGATGGGGGAAGACAGCGCCCACTTCACCTATACCGACCAGTTCAACCCCGACGGCACGCTCAAGGCCCAGGCCTATCTGGTCTACGACATGCCCAGCACGAAGCAGAAATACAGCTTTGTCGTGCAGGGCGAGGGAAACTGGCGCATCGAAGGCAACACCATCACCTTGATTGTGCCCAAGGTCGTCAAGCAGGACCGCTCCGAGATCAAGCACCCCGAACTGGTCAACGACAAGGACCTGGTGCCCGAGGACCTGAGCGACACCTGGACTGTGCAGGCCCACCAGGGCCGGAACATGCGCGTGGTCGCAGGCAGCCTGGCAGACGAGATGCTGTGCCAGAAGGAATAGGCGCTGTTGCCAGAGCCGAGCCATGAACACGCTGTCTCTTTTCTTTTTGCCGGTGCCACTGTGGTGGTCGGCGGCCGTGGCCCTGTCTGCCGTGCTGGTGGTGGCCGCTATGCTATGGGCCAGAAAGCGGCTGGTGCCTGCCACCACACTGCTATTTTCCGCCTTCGCCCTGCTGTGGTGGCTGTTCGGCTTTGTTCTCGCCCTCTGGCCCCTGCACGGGCTTGATGAGTTTGCGCAATGGGCGCGTGCCAGCAGCTACGTGACGGTGCCGCTGTGGATCGGCGGCATTGCCTGGGCGGCGGCCTTGCTGGCGGTGCGTTTGCTGCGGGCGGCCCGTCCGTCCTGACTTGGTGATTTATGCCCATTGACAGCCCGGCTATTTGCGCCACACTGGGTGCATGCACAGGAGGCTTGCCATGACCGACATCCACAGCATCAACCTCGACAAGCTGCGCAATATTGTGCAGAAGTTTGCGCACAGCGATTTCACCGCAGCGCAGATCGCCGCCGATTACTGGGACGGTGCGACCGACCAGATTGCCGCAAGCCGCGATCAGTTTGAAGCATTGCTGCAGCGCAATGCGGCGCTGCTGGGGATTCAGGAAGTCAGCGCCACCCAGCCCATGCGTTGGCACGCCATGCAGTAGTAATTGCTATCAAAACAAGAGCTGTCAGCACATAACCCACATGCACTGACAGCTTGTTTCATGAATACCTCTATTCTCTTTGCGGTGCAGCACACCCTGCAACGGTGCTAGGCTGTCCGCATGCAGACTGCAACCGCTCCCTTCACTTTCCGTGATTTTCGCGAACCCGACCTGCCCGTGCTAGCGCAGGCCATGGGCGATGCCCGCGTCACGCAGTTCTACGGTCTGGAGACCCGCCACACCGATGCACACGCCATTGCGCGCGAACAGCTCGATTGGTACCGCCAACTGGGGGCGGACGGCGAAGGCTGGTGGCAAGCCATCTGCATGGACGCGAGCGGCGCACAAGCCATTGGCGGCATAGGTCTGTATGACCGTGATGACGATGGCGACAGCGCCGAACTGGGCTACTGGCTGCAGCCGGGCCACTGGGGCCAGGGCATCATGAAAAATGCTCTGCGCCAATGGTTGCCTGCCGCCTTTCGCCGCCTGGCCTTGCACAGCGTGGTGGCCTATGTGGAGCCGGACAACACCGCCTCCAGCCGCCTGCTGAGCCAGGCCGGGTTCACGCTGGAAGGCCTGCTGCGCGATTGCACGAGGCGCAAGGGGCGCTATGTGTCGCTGCAGCGCTATTCGCTGCTGGCCAGTGAGCTTGGCGCCTAGGCCTACGCCCTGGCCTGCAGGGTATGGCAGCCGTGCAGATGGTCGTTGACCATGCCCATGGCCTGCATGAAGGCGTACATGGTGGTGGGGCCCACGAACTTCCAGCCGCGCTTTTTCAAGTCCTTGGACAGTGCATGCGCCTGTGGAGGCACACCCATCTCGCGCACGGATTCGAGGGTCACGCGTTTGGGTCTGCTGTTGGCAGCGGGTGCGAACTGCCACAGATAGGCGTCAAAGCTGCCGAATTCGCCCTTGAGCTCCAGCAGACGCTGGGCATTGTTGATCACCGCCTCAATCTTGCCACGGTGGCGCACGATGCCCGGATCGGCCAGCAGGCGCAGGATGTCCGGCTCACCAAAGCGGGCGATCTGTTCGGCATCGAAATTGGCAAATCCGGCGCGAAAGCCTTCCCGCTTGTTCAGGATGGTGAGCCAGCTCAGCCCCGCCTGAAAGCCCTCCAGGCAGATTTTCTCGAACAGCCGGCGGTCATCATGCACCGCAAAGCCCCATTCGTGGTCGTGGTAGTGCTGGTAGTGCGGGGTGGCCATGCACCAGGCGCAACGCACAATACCGTCTTCTGCCTGGGCCAGGCCCGGGGCCAGTGCTTTCATGGAAGTCTCTGCCTTCTGCCTTCTGCTTACTTGCTGGCGGGTGCGGGCACCCAATACTGCTTGAGCGTCTGGGCCTCTTCGTCAAAGCGCTGGTTGGTGCGCTTGATTTCTTCGTTGATCGAGGCCACCTGCTCGTCCACCTCTTTGATGTCTTCGCGGTTGTACTTGAGGCGAGACTGCAGCGATGGCGGTGCTTTGCCGGGGTCCTTCTTGTAGAACTCCATTTCCCCATCGATCTTCTTGCGGTCTTCCAATAGGGACACCTTGCGCTCCTGCACAACCTTGATCTGCGTCATCAGGGTCTCGACGGCCTCTGCGCGCTCGGCGTCGTGGGCCGCCTTGTTCGGAAACCGCACGGCCAGCGCGCGTTCGCGGCGTTTGCCATCGCTTGCGCGATAACGCTCTTCCGCTTCCTTGCGGTTCTGGGCGGCCTGCTCTGCTTTTTCGCGTTCGGAATACGTGGGGCCGATGGTGCGCACCGCGCCACCCGGCATGGTGACGCGCTGCTCCCGGTCTGCGCAGGCGGCAATGGGGCGGTCTGCCGTCAGGCGGCGCCCCATGGCGTCCACACAGCTGTACACCGCAGTGGCCGCGCCGGTATTTTGCGCATAGCAGGCACTGGTGAGGACAGTCATCACCGAAGCGATAGCCACGACACAAGCCACCTTACGCATCCATATACCTCTTCAAAACGAAACAAGCTATGGCATTCTAAACATCAATCGCGCACGCCATACTGCCGTCGGTAAGCCAGCACGCGAGTGTGGTGTTCACGCATCTCTTGGGCCGCGTCTCCCTGGTCAAGGAAGGCCAGCAGGTCTTCAAGCTTGGCAATGGTTGCAACCTTCAGGCCGAGGTGATCGCGTACATACTGTACGGCGCTATGGGGCACGTCCCGCCCGTTCTCGGTGGCCTTTTCCTGCCGATCGAGCGCAATGGCCATGGCGTGTGGCGTGGCACCGGCGCCCTGGATCAGCGCAATGGATTCGCGGGCGGCGGTGCCCGCGCTCATCACGTCGTCAATGATCAAGACCTTGCCTTTGAGCGGAGCGCCGACCAACGAGCCGCCTTCGCCATGGTCTTTGGCTTCCTTGCGGTTATAGGCAAAGGGCACGTTCCTGCCCTGGCGCGCCAGCTCCACCGCCACCGTGGCGGCCAGCGGAATGCCCTTGTAGGCCGGGCCGAACACCATGTCGAACTCGATGCCGCTGGCGAGGATCGCTTTTGCATAGAATTCGGACAGTTGCGCCATTTTGGCGCCGTCGTCAAACAGCCCGGCGTTGAAGAAATACGGGCTCATGCGGCCGGCCTTGGTTTTGAATTCTCCAAACCGCAGCACGCCTGCATCGACGGCGAAGCGTACAAAATCCTGCGCCAAATCCTGCACCATCTGTGCCGCTTCACCCGACTGTGGGAGACTCTCTGCCATGACCCAATCCTTGTTCAAATTAACCAGCCTCAACCTCAACGGCATCCGCTCTGCCGCCACCAAGGGTGTGATTCCCTGGATCGAAGCGACCCGGCCCGATTGTATTTGCGTGCAGGAAGTCAAGGCACAGCAAGCGGATATGCTGGACAAGTTCGAGATCATCGACGAGATGCGCGGGTACTTCCAGTTTGCGCAGAAAAAGGGCTACTCCGGCGTCGGCGTCTACACGCGGCATGAGCCCAGCGACGTCATGATCGGTTTCTCTCCGGGTGAATTCGATGCCGAAGGCCGTTATGTGGAACTGCGCTTTGACACCCCGCAGCGCAAGTTCTCCATCATCAGCTGCTACTTTCCAAGCGGCAGCTCGGGCGAGGAGCGCCAGGCCGCCAAGTACCGCTTTCTGGCCGAGCTGCATCCACACTTGATGCGCCTCAAGGCCGAGCGCGACTTCATCCTGTGCGGAGATGTGAACATCGCCCACACCAATGCCGACATCAAGAACTGGCGCAGCAACCAGAAGAACAGCGGTTTTCTGCCCGAAGAGCGCGCCTGGATGACGCAGATCCTGGAAAAGGAAACCGAGGCCGGTGGCCTGGTGGATGTCTACCGCGTGCTCCAACCCGATACCACCGACGCCTGCTACACCTGGTGGAGCAACCGAGGCCAGGCCTATGCCAACAATGTGGGATGGCGTCTGGATTACCACCTGGCCACCCCCGCCATCGCAGCCCTGGCACGCCGTGAACATATCTACAAAGACCAGAAGTTCTCCGACCACGCGCCCATCACCATCGACTACGAGTACAAGCTGTAATCCGGCCGGTGGCAGGCCCAGCCAGAATGCTGCATTCCGTTGCAGCGGCCTGCCCGGCGAGCTTGCTTGGCAAGGCCCGCCACCGCACCCACGCGCACTGCCGCCCTCTTCCTTCAGTCATCAGGAGCGATCTTCATGTCCGATAACTTCTTCCGTTTTCATGATCTGTTTGCGCAATTGGGCCTTCCCAATTCGCCTGAGGCCATTGCCGCCTTCCTCGCGCAGCACCGCCCCCTGCCCAATGACACGCTGCTGGCCGACGCTCCTTTCTGGGACGAGGCGCAGGCGCAGTTCATTCGCGAGAAGAAGCTGCAGGATGCGCCCGAATGGACGCAGTTGATCGACCAGCTGAGCGAGGCACTGCGCGAGACGCCCGATATCCGCAACGCATGCCGGGTGCTGGCGTTATCGGGCAGCCTGCGCCATGCGTCCTTCAACACGGCGCTTGCCCGCGCAGCGCAATCCATGGCGCCCCAGGGCATGGAGATTGAAGTGGCGACGCTGCACGGTATTCCGCTGTATGACGGCGACACGGAAGCGGGCGAGGGCATCCCCGCTGCCGTGCTGCAATTGAAGGCACAGATTCTGAAAGCCGACGCCCTGCTGATGGTGACCCCCGAATACAACAACGGTGTGCCCGGTGTCTTCAAGAACGGCATCGACTGGCTCTCGCGCGCAGACATGAAGGCCATCTTTGCCAAGCGGCCCACGGGGATCATCGGCGCCTCGATGAGCGGATTTGGCACCGTCTCTTCCCAGGCCGCCTGGCTGCCCACGCTCAAGCTGCTGGGCGTTACGCTGTACAGCGGTGGCTCGGTGCTGGTGTCGCGTGCGCAGAATGCCTTCACCCCTGAAGGTGCGCTGGCAGACGAGGCCGCCCGCAAAAGCCTGGGCGCTTACCTGAACGGCTTCCATGAATTCGTGCAACTCTCCAAGGCGGCGAAATCAAGCGCAGCCTGACATGCGCAGGGGCTGAATGTGAAAGCCCCTGCAAACCAGGCTCTCGCAAAAAGAGAGCAGTTGGCACCTTGCACAAGCCCGATTCAAACTGTTTTGGTTTGAATAGGACAACCACCAAGCGCCAACCGCTCCTTTTTTCAGAGCATCCTCACGCCCGAAGTGCTGCCAGCACCTCATCGAGCATCTTCTTCGCATCGCCAAAGAGCATGCGGTTGTTTTCCTTGTAGAACAATGGGTTGTCTACACCGGCGTAGCCCGACGCCATCGAGCGCTTCATCACGATGGAATGCCGGGCCTTCCACACCTCCAACACCGGCATGCCCGCGATGGGGCTGGCCGGGTCGTCTTGCGCAGCGGGGTTCACGATGTCGTTGGCGCCAATCACCATCGCCACGTCGGTGTCCGGAAAGTCCTCGTTGATCTCGTCCATCTCCAGCACGATGTCGTAAGGCACCTTGGCCTCGGCCAGCAGCACGTTCATGTGGCCCGGCATGCGGCCCGCCACGGGGTGGATGGCAAAGCGCACATTGACACCGCGCTCACGCAGCGTCTTGACGATCTCGTTGACCGTGTGCTGCGCCTGCGCCACGGCCATGCCATAGCCGGGCACGATGACCACGCTCTTGGCCTCGCGCAGCAGCTCGGCCGTATCGGCCGCTGTCACAGGCACCACTTCGCCCTGCGGCTCCGCCGCATCGCCCTTCTTGGCTGGCGCACCTGCGCCAGAGCCAAAACCACCCGCGATCACGCTGATGAAGTTGCGATTCATCGCCTGACACATGATGTAGCTCAAGATGGCGCCGGACGAGCCCACCAGTGCGCCAGTGACGATCAGCAGGTCGTTGCTGAGCATGAAGCCGGTTGCCGCCGCCGCCCAGCCCGAATAGCTGTTGAGCATGGACACCACCACCGGCATGTCGGCACCACCGATGGCCATCACCATGTGCACGCCAAACAGCAGCGCAATGACCGTCATCACCACCAGCGGCAGCATGCCAGCCTGCACATCGTGGGCGCCCAGGAACCGTTGGCCCAGCCAGATCACCAGCAGGAGCGCGACCAGGTTGAGCCAGTGGCGCCCCGGCAGCAGGAGCGGCTTGCCGCCGATACGGCCATTGAGCTTGCCAAAGGCGATGAGCGAGCCCGAGAAGGTGACCGCGCCAATCAGGATACCGACGTAGATTTCCACCTCGTGGATCGCCTTTTCTGCACCCGTGAACTGAACGGACGTATCCACGTAGCTGGCATAGCCCACCAGGCAGGCCGCCAGGCCCACCAGGCTGTGCATCAGCGCCACCAGCTCGGGCATCTGGGTCATCTTCACAACCTTGGCTGCATAGAGGCCGATACCCCCGCCGATGACCAGTGCGATCACAATCCAGGCGATGCCCGAGGGGCTGACCCGTGGGCCGAAGACCGTGGCCAGCACTGCCAGCGCCATGCCGATCATGCCAAACAGGTTGCCGCGACGCGAAGTTTCCGGGTTGGACAGGCCACCCAGGCTGAGAACAAAGAGAATGGCGGCACCGAGATAGGCCACCGTAGCCATGCTTTGGGACATGTTCGTCTTCCTTCTTGTTGTAGTTGTTACTTGCGGAACATGGCGAGCATGCGGCGGGTCACGGCAAAGCCGCCGAACATATTGACGGCCGTCAATACAAGCGCAGCAAAGGCCAGCCACATGATCAGCCCGTCAGGCCGTCCGTTCGCTCCAGCCTCGGGTGGGGCGATCTGCACCAGCGCCCCGATGGCGATGATGCTGGAGATGGCGTTGGTCACGCTCATCAGCGGCGTGTGCAGGGCTGGCGTCACGTTCCACACCACCATGTAGCCGATGAAGCAGGCGAGCACGAACACCGTGAAATGCCCCAGGAAGGCCGCCGGCGCATAGGCACCGATCAGCCAGAACAGCACGGCCGCCACGGCAAAGAGGATGGCCAGCGCCTTGGCGGACATGGGCGCGCCCGCGCCATGGCCGTGGCCGCTCTTTTTCTCGGCTACGGGCGCCGCCGCCTTGGGTGCTGGGGCCGGAGCCTGCGGGAGTGGCGGTGCGGGCCAGGTGACAGTGCCGTCCTTGATGACGGTCAAGCCCCGGATCGCGTCATCCTGCATATTGACCACTGCCACGCCGTCCTTGGCCTTGCACAGCTCCTCGGTCAGGCGCAGCAAATTGGTGGCGTACAGGGTGGACGACTGCTTGGCCAGCCGCGAGGCAAGATCGGTATAGCCAATGATGGTGACGCCATGGCGCACCACGGCCTGGCCGGGCACCGTCAGCTCGCAATTGCCGCCCTGCTCGGCCGCCATGTCGACGATCACGCTGCCGGGCTTCATGCTCTGCACCATCTCGGCCGTGATGAGCTTGGGCGCGGGCTTGCCGGGGATCAAGGCGGTGGTGATGATGATGTCGGCGTCCCTGGCCTGCTCGGCATACATCTTGCGCTGCGCGGCCTGGAAGCCTTCGCTCATCACCTTGGCATAGCCGCCGCCGCCCGAGCCCTCCTCCTCATAATCCACCGCCACAAACTCGCCGCCCAGTGATTTGACCTGATCAGCCACCTCGGCGCGCGTGTCGTTGGCGCGCACGATGGCGCCCAGGTTGGCTGCCGTACCAATGGCAGCAAGGCCCGCCACACCGGCGCCCGCGATGAAGACCTTGGCCGGGGGCACCTTGCCTGCCGCCGTGATCTGGCCATTGAAATAGCGGCCAAAGGCGTTGGCCGCCTCCACCACGGCCCGGTAGCCGGAAACCCCGGCCATCGACGTCAGCGCATCCATCTTCTGCGCACGCGAGAGGGTGCGCGGCAGGCAGTCGATGGCCAGCACCGTCGCCTTTCTGGCAGCAAGCTGCTCCATCAGCTCGGGGTTCTGCGCGGGCCAGATGAAGTCGATCAATATCTGCCCTGCGCGCATCTGCGCCACTTCTTCGCTGCTGGGCGGGCGCACCTTGAAAATAACGTCGGCTGCGGCCCAGACAGAGGCCGCATCGGGCAGCACTTCAGCCCCGGCCGCACGGTAGGCGTCGTCGCTGCAGTTGGCGGCTTCACCGGCACCCGCTTCAATGCAGACGCCAAAGCCCAGCTTGGTGAGCTTTTCCACCACCTCGGGCACGGTGGCCACACGCTTTTCCAGCGGAAAAGTCTCCTTCAGGACGCCAATGCGTTGGGCGGCACTGGGTTGGGCGCCATCGCGCGGGACATCACCTGGCAGGGCACCTCCTCCCACGGAGGCCGGGCTCTCGTTGCTGGACATGGCTCATCTCCTATCGTGTTGCATTCATGGCGCGCTGGCGCATTTCACACGGGTTGTAGCATGATCGCCCTGTTTGGGCTATGCGCGTCTGTGCCTATGCCTTATTCCAGCGCAAGACACAGCAACATGGTGACCCAGATACCCCAAAGCCCCAATACCGGCCTGGCATGCGGCCGCCTGTGCATGCCCACCCGCTGAACACATGACGCACAGATTACATTTGGGTCATGAATGGAACCAGGGCCACCTGCCCGGCTCTTGAAGCTATATAACTGGCGTCAACACGACAGTAAATGGTGTAGCAACAGGAGAAATCATCATGGGAATACTGAGTCGGCTTTTTCAATCCCACGGCTATGGCGGGCACCACGGTGGCGGCCATGGTGCAAGGCCCTACTACACCCCTTCGGGCGGGTCGGCGCCAGCCGCCAGCACCTGCCCCGGCTGCCGCACCGCTGTGGCAGCTGGCACGCGCTTCTGTCCGCAATGCGGCCAGTCCTTGGTGCCAGCCGCCTGCCTCCAGTGCGGCGCCGGGCTATCTGCAGGCGCGCGATTCTGCGATCAATGCGGCAAATCCACTGCAAGCTGATCGGCAAGGCAGCGAAAGAAAGCGACCCCCATGGACGACAAACCAACCAATACCGAGCAGTCCACTGTCCCAGCCGTTGACCCAGGCCACGGCAGCCCCGGCCACCGCCACACCGAAGGTGGCAAGGATGACGGGCACAGCCACGCAGGTCTGTTTGGCGCAAATACCGAAATGGCCTTTGCGCTGATCTGCGGGCTGCTGCTTGCAGCAGGCGCAGCCATCGGCAAGTGGGTGGCAGGCGCTCCTGCATGGCTGCCGTTGGCGTGCTACGTAGCAGCCTACTTTTTTGGCGGCTTTTTCACCTTGCGCGAAGCCATCGGCAACCTGCGAAAAAAGCGCTTCGAGATCGACACCCTGATGCTGGTGGCCGCAGCGGGAGCGGCGGCGCTGGGTTCATGGGGCGAAGGGGCGCTGCTGCTGTTTCTGTTCAGCCTGGGGCATGCGCTTGAGCACTACGCCATGGGCCGCGCCAAACGCGCCATCGAGGCGCTGGCTGAGCTGGCCCCCACCACGGCCGTGGTGCGCCGCGACGGACAGCCCGTGGAGATCCCCGTCGAGCAGCTGATCCCGGGCGACGTCGTGCTGGTGCGCCCCAATGAGCGCCTGCCCGCCGACGGGTTCGTGGTGCTGGGCACTTCCAGCATCAACCAGGCACCGGTCACGGGGGAGAGCATCCCGGTGGACAAGCGGCCGGTGCCCGATGTCGCGCTGGCCCGCGCGCGGCCCGATGCGGGGGTCGATGCGGCATCGCGGGTGTTTGCCGGCACCATCAACGGCGCTGGCGCGATCGAGATCGAGGTCACACGCCGCTCGGGCGACTCTGCGCTGGCCCGTGTGGTGCGCCTTGTGAGCGAGGCGGAAACCCGCCAGTCCGCCACGCAGCGCTTTACCGACAAATTCGAGCGCATCTTCGTTCCGCTCGTGCTGCTGCTGGCAGTGGTGCTGTTGTTTGCCTGGGTGGTGGTGGACGAGCCGTTCCGCGACAGCTTTTACCGCTCGATGGCCGTGCTCGTCGCAGCCAGCCCTTGTGCGCTGGCCATCGCCACGCCCAGTGCCGTGCTCTCGGGCATTGCCCGCGCCGCGCGCAGCGGTGTCTTGATCAAGGGCGGCGCACCGCTTGAGGAACTGGGCGCTCTGCAGGCCATGGCTTTCGACAAGACCGGCACGCTGACTGAGGGCCGCCCCCGTATCACCGATGTGGTTCCAGGGGACGGTATTGATCCGCAGGAGTTGCTGTCGGTGGCCGTGGCTGTCGAGGCGCTGAGCGACCATCCGCTGGCGGCAGCCATCGTGCGCGATGGGCGCGAACGCCTCGAAACCGGCGTGGAGTTGCCTGCAGCCACCGATTTGCGCAGCCTCACGGGGCAAGGCGTGGTTGCGACCATCGCGGGCGAGACGGTATGGATCGGCAAGGCCGAAATGTTTGGCAGCGGCGACGCCGGCACGCTCGGGCAGGCAGCCACTGCGGCTGTCGCGCAGTTGCGCGAGGCAGGCCGCACCACCATGGTGGTACGGCGCGGCAACCGCGATCTGGGTGTCATCGGGCTGATGGACACGCCGCGCGCCGGCGCCCGCGAGGCGCTCCAGCAATTGCGGGAACTGGGCATCACCCGCATGGTCATGATCTCGGGCGACCACACCACCGTGGCCCAAGCCGTGGCCAAGGATGTAGGGCTGGACGAAGCCTGGGGCAACCTGATGCCCGAGGACAAGGTCAGCGCCATTCGCAAGCTGCGCGCGCAGGCACCGGTGGCCATGGTGGGCGACGGTGTGAACGACGCGCCGGCCATGGCGAATGCCTCGGTCGGGATTGCCATGGGCGCGGCGGGCTCGGACGTTGCCCTGGAGACCGCCGATGTGGCGCTCATGGCCGACGACCTGCGCCACCTGCCGTTTGCCGTGGGGTTGAGCCGCCACACGCGCGGCGTGATTCGCCAGAACGTTTTTGTCAGCCTGGGCATTGTGGCGTTTCTGGTGCCAGCCACCATCATGGGGCTGGGTATCGGCGCCGCCGTGGCGGTGCATGAGGGCTCGACGCTGCTGGTGGTGATCAACGCACTGCGCCTGCTCGCCTATCGCGATCCGCTGCGTCAGCAGGCTTGAGTGCGCGCATGGGCAGAGCGCCGATAATACGGCCCTGCCTTTCATCACCTCTGCCTGCCATGCTCCACTACCACACCGTTCCCGTTACCCAGTTCCAGCAAAACTGTTCGCTGGTGTGGTGCGACCAGACCATGGAGGCCGCCGTCATCGACCCGGGCGGTGATCTGGAGCAGATCGGCTGGGAAATCGAACGCCTGGGCCTCACGCTCAAAGCCATCTGGCTGACCCATGCGCATATCGACCATGCAGGCGGCACGGGTGAACTGGCGGAGAAAATGCAGTTGCCCATCATCGGCCCGCAGGAAGGCGACCAGTTCTGGATTGACGGGCTGCCCCAGCAAAGCCAGATGTTCGGTTTTCCACCCGTGCAGCCTTTCACGCCAACGCGTTGGCTGCACGATGGCGATACGGTAGCGATTGGCCAGGAAACCCTGAACGTACGCCACTGCCCGGGCCATACGCCGGGCCATGTTGTCTTCCATGCGCCGCAGATCGATCGCTGCTTTGTGGGCGATGTGCTGTTTGCCGGCAGCATTGGCCGCACGGATTTCCCCCTGGGCAACCACCAACAACTGATCGACTCCATCACCCAGCGCCTGTGGCCGATGGGCGACCAGACGGTTTTCATCCCCGGCCACGGGCCCGAGAGCACATTTGGCCGCGAGCGCAAGATGAATCCGTATGTATCGGGCACCTGATAAAAGTGACATCAGCGCTTTACAGAAAAGCGCCTTTCGCTACATAAATAATAGCAACTGATTTTCCATGGTCAGCAGGTCCAATAGATCCTTTTCACCAGATCAACCACCTCGGGCCCGTCGCTGCAACCGCCTACTTCGGTCGCCATACGGTCGCCTGCTCCCTCGCCAATGATCCACTGCCCGGTCGGCCGGTTCCACACCAGCGGGCCCTGCGCGATCACACCCTTGGGAAAAGGCGGGTGCGCCTGCATGTTGATCACCTGGATGGTTTGCTTGCGGATGATGACCAGCACCTTGGCATGCAGCAGGCTGGGCTGCTCGGCAAAGCGGTGTTCAAAGGTGTAGCGCCCCGGCGGCAATGGGGGCTTAGGCTCCTTGGCATGGGCGATTGGCGGCAGCGCCGCTGCAGCAGCCAGCGCCAGCACGGGGGTTGCCGCCGGCCATCGCATGGCGGCTGTCAGCGCTTGCGCGCCTGTTCGTACAGGCCTGCCACCTTGGGCACATTGGCCTGCAGCTTGGCGATACGATCCGGGCCCGTGGGGTGGGTGGACAAAAAGCCGATACCACCGCCGCCGTTGGCCTGGCCCATCTTCTCCCACAGGGTGACAGATGCCTGTGGGTTGTAGCCCGCACGCGCAGCCATCTCCAGCCCCACCAGATCGGCGTCCGATTCATCCGAGCGGCTGAACTTGAGCGTGAGCAGCTTGCCACCCAGGTTGGCGGCGGCCGTGCCCATGTCTCCCAGCCCGAAAATCGCCGCCCCCAGGCGGATGCCCAGATCGGTAGCCTGTGTCTTGGCCAGTTGTTCTCGCGAATGCTCGCGCAGCGCATGCGCCATCTCGTGGCCCATCACCATGGCGATTTCGTCGTCGGTCAGCTGCAGCTGGTCGATCAGGCCGGTGAAGAAAACGATCTTGCCGCCAGGCATGCAAAAAGCGTTGATCTGCTTGCTGCCGATCAGGTTGACCTCCCACTTCCAGCCCTTGGCACGGTCGTTCCATGCCAGCGCCTGCGGAATCAGCCGCTGCGCAATCGTCTGCAGGCGCTGCAACTGCGGATTGCCGGGCTGCGCCAGCGCGCCTTGCTGCCGGGCCTGCGCAAGCAACTCACCATACTGCTGAACAGCAGCCTGCTCCAGCGTCTCGGCAGGCACCAGGTTGCGCATGGCCGATGACTTGCCGACCTCTACCTGCGCCACTACGGGCGTGGCCATGACGAGCATTGCAGCACCCATGGTCAGCCCGTGCAGCAGGCGCTTGGGTTGTTGCAGAGAGGAAAGGAATGCGTTGGTGAGGTGCATGGCCTCCATTATGAAAGCAGGCAAGGAGGCCGTCGAGAGAGAACGCCCTTGCCAATGCCTGCTCCATCAAACGGCAGAAGGCGCAGCCACCGCCATCTCGGCGCGCACCACCACCAACAGGCCCACCAGCACGCCCGCCAACCCCAGCCAGGCCACCAGTGGCTGGTGCTCGCCCACCACCCACACCGCCAGAACGAAAGCGGCAACAGGCTCGATCAAGCTCAGCGCCACCCCAGTGGGCCCAGAGATATGGCGCAAGCCAATCGAAAACAGCATGTGCGCAATGCCCGAGACCACCGCCCCCAGGTAGATGACGACGAGCACGGAGGGCAGACTCCACTGTGGCAGGCCCGCCTGCGCCCAGGCCACGGGAGCTGCGAGCAGCGCGGCGCCCGTGAACACATAGAAGTTCACCACCTTGGGCGCCATGTGGCTCACCAGGCGCTTGTTGATGAGCGCATAGCCTGCATAAGACAACCCCGCCAGCAGACACATCACCAAACCCTGCCACGAAGCACTGCCACCTGCGCCCTTGCCCAGCACCATGGCGGCGCCGCCCGCCACGCTCACCAGCGTACCCAGCCACCAAAGTGCAGACAACGGCGCGCGCAGTACGAGCGCCTGCAACAGGCCCGCCCAGATGGGGCTGCTGCCTATGGCGACCGCCGTGCCCACGCCCACGCCCGCCAGCTGCAGCCCTTCGTAGAAGAACACGCTGTAGCCGCCAATGCCAAGCGATGCCCAGAAAAACCACGACCAGCGCAACCCCGCCGCGCGCGGGCGCAGTACCAGACTGCCCGGCCTGCGCTGCAACGCCCACCACAGGGCCAGCCCCAAAAACACGCTGGCCGCCGCCAGCTGCGCCGCCCCCACCCAGAAAGGCGAAAGGCCTGCAGCGCCCAGATACTGGGCAGTGCCGCTGGTGCCCCACAGCACCCCGGCCAGCGCCACCAGCGCAATGCCTTGCACCGACGAAGATGGCACGCCAGGGCCTGCCTTCAACGAAGAAACAGCCGCAGACGATGAGGGGGACATGGCAGAAGGATTCATGCCGCTATGGTGCGCCTGCAAGCGGCCTGCAAATGTCGAGAAACGCTTGCACCGAATTTTTATATCAAAAATGGCTTCAGCGCCCTTTCAACAAGCGCTATCAGCTATCAAAAAGATAGAAATCATCGGCTTGAAGACGCTTGCCTGCGCAGGCTGCGGCTGCCCACGCCACGGTCGCGCTTGAGCGCATAGGCCAGCGCGCTGGCACTGCTGTAACCGCAGCGCAAGGCGGTGGTCTCCAACGGCTCGCCAGCAGCCAGTGCCCGGCTTGCGACATCCTGGCGCAGATCGCGCAGCCATTGCTGCGGCGTGCGGCCGGTCAACTCCTGCCAGCGCACATGAAAGCGCTGAGCACTCAGGTGCGCGAGCGCCGCAAGCCGCGCCGTTGGCCAGTCAGCCGCCAGATCGGCCTGCACCGCTTTGGTGATGGCCTGCACATCGAGCGCGCGGCGCTGCAGCAGCACGGGTGACTGCAGCACCCAGGCGAGATAGGCTTCGGCCATGGTGCCTTGCGAGGCATGCGTGCCCAGCCATGCTGCCGTGGGCGCAGCAAAGCGGCGCAACTGGGCCAGGCCCGCCTGCACCGGAGCATCCACCACGGCAATCGCACTGCCATGCTGGGCCAGGTAGGCATGCGTGGCCCCGGCGGGAATGACCACACCACTGGCCGTATCCACATAGGCAGCCTTGCCGTCCACCTCCAGCTCCATGCGCCCTGCCAGCGCATACAGCAGCTGCACATGGCCGTGGCTGTGCGCCTGCTGTTCGCCGCTGTAGTGGCGCACAGAGTAATCCGGGGCAAGCAGCGGTAAATGCAGGTGCGGATCCGACATGGCGATGCGGCTGAGAAGAATGCCTATCTTACCCGCCGCGCCCCACAACCAGCGGCCGCCAAAAGCACTGTCCAAACAGCGTATATTGGCAGCAGTCTGCGGCCCCGCACAGCGTTGCGCCGCAATTGATTCAGGTGCGGTGGACGCGAGCCGGGCACATGCGGGGCGTTTTCCCCAGGAAAACGCCCGCAACGCCTTCGGTTTGTCACAATCGCACCACGTTTTGGCACAGCTTATCCATGGCGGATTCCGCAACCTCTACCGACACACCCGCTCGCCGCTCCTGGAGCGAGACATTCCGCGTCTACACCGAGCCAGCCAGCCTGCGCATGCTGGCGCTGGGCTTCAGCGCCGGGCTGCCGTTCCTGCTGGTGATGGGCACCTTGTCGTTCTGGCTGCGCAAGGCCGGTATCGAGCGCGCCACCATCGGTTTCATCAGCTGGGTGGGTCTGGCGTACGCCTTCAAGTGGGTCTGGTCGCCGCTGGTGGATCGCCTGCCCCTGCCCGGCCTGTACCGGCTGCTGGGCCGACGCCGCAGCTGGCTGCTGCTGGCGCAGTGCATGGTGATGGGCGGCATTCTGGGCATGGCCTTCACCGATCCGCAGCAGCACCTGAACACCATGGTGGCTTTTGCCGTTCTGACGGCCTTTGGCTCGGCTACGCAGGATATCGCGCTCGATGCCTACCGCATCGAATCGGCCAGCAGCGACAAGCAGGCTGCGCTGGCAGCCACCTACCAGACGGGTTACCGCATCGCCATGATCTGGGCCGGTGCTGGCGTGCTGTGGCTGGTGGCAGCCTCCCTGCAGTCCGGTGCCGGAGACTACCAGCCGCAGGCCTGGCGCATGGCCTATTGCGTGATGGCAGCTTCGATGGCCGTGGGCGTGCTCACCGTGCTGCTGTCACCCGAGCCGCAGGCCAAGGCCCTGCCTGCCGCGCGCAATGCCCGGGAGTGGCTGCAATCGACCCTGGTGGCACCGTTTGCCGACTTTCTGCAGCGCTACGGATGGCACGCGGCTCTGATCCTCGCGCTGATTGCCGTCTACCGCATCTCGGATGTGGTGATGGGCATCATGGCCAATCCTTTCTATGTGGACATGGGCTATACCGAGGCCGAAGTGGCTTCGGTCAGCAAAGTGTTCGGTGTGATCATGACCCTGGTTGGCGCCTTTGTCGGCGGCATCATCAGCATGCGCATCGGCGTGATGCAGGTGCTGATGCTCGGTGCGGTGTTATCGGCCGCCAGCAACCTGCTGTTTGCCTGGCTCAGCACGCGCGGCCACGATCTGACGGGCCTGATCGTTGTGGTTTCGGCCGACAATCTGGCCGGTGGCATTGCGTCCGCGGCGTTCATCGCCTATCTTTCAAGCCTGACCAACGTGAACTATTCGGCCACGCAGTACGCGCTGTTCAGCTCGATGATGGTGCTGCTGCCAAAATGGATCGCCGGTTTCTCCGGGCTGTATGTCGACCATTTCGGTTATGCGCAGTTTTTCGTCTCGACCGCGCTTCTGGGCTTGCCGGTGCTGGTGCTGGTGTGGCTTGCCTCGCGCGTGCATGCGGTGCACAGCGCACCACCCGAAAACCAGTAGGAGCCACAGAGAGCCGGTTTACCAAACTTTACGGACGGGACAAGCCTGCGCCATGGCGGCGTGCCAGCATGTTCCACTGTTGAAATCCGCGGGCCCGCCCGCCCACCACCATGACTGCGATGCATACCCACCAACTGTTGATGATCGAAGATGACGAGCGCCTGGCCAATATGGTGACCGAGTATCTGAACCAGTCGGGCCTGCAAGTCACGCACATGGCCGATGGCGCCAGCGGCCTCCAGGCACTGCAGGAGCCTGCCAGTGGCCAGCCGGCCGATCTGGTCATCCTCGACCTGATGCTGCCGGATATCGACGGTCTGGAAGTCTGCCGCCGCATCCGCACCTTGAGCAGCCCGGCCGCCCAGGTGCCCATCCTGATGCTGACCGCCAAGGGAGACCCGATGGACCGCGTGATCGGCCTGGAAGTGGGCGCCGACGACTACCTGCCCAAGCCGTTTGAGCCGCGCGAGCTGCTTGCCCGCATCCGCGCCATCCTGCGCCGCCGGGGCGACGGAGGCGCCGCCGCTGCCCAGCCCGCCCAGGTACTGCGCTTTGGCAGCCTGGAGATCGACCGCGATGCACGCACCGTGACCGTGGGCGGCAAACCGGCTGACCTCACCAGCTACCAGTTTGACCTGCTCGTCACCCTGGCCGAACGTGCGGGCCGCGTGCTCTCGCGCGACCAGATCATGGAAGCCGTACGCGGCCGCGAACTCGAAGCCTTTGACCGTTCCATCGACGTGCACATGGGCCGCATCCGGGCAGCCATCGAAGCCGACGCGAAAAACCCGCGCCGCATCCTCACCGTACGAGGCGTGGGCTACGTGTTTGCCAAGCAGCAGGACTAGACTACAGAATCAATAGCAGATAGCGCTCGACCATCGGGCGCCAGAAGCCTTCTCATAGAAATGCAGCTGTACAAGTACTTCGCCGAACGGCTCTACCTCCGCATCTGGCTCACCGTGGTCGGCGGCGTGGCGGTGCTGATTCTGGTGATCGGCTGGGCCTGGCAGGTGGCGGCAGAAAAGAACGCAACCCCCATGCAGCCGCCTGCGCGCGAGCTGTACATCCGGGGGACGGATGGCTCTGTGTTGCTGCACGGCGAAGCCGTGCGCCAGCCGGGCGAGCCGGGCGACAAGGTGCTCTACCTGATCGAGGACGACACGGGCCGCAGCTTCGAGATGGAACTGCAGCGCCGCAGCGATCGGGGCGGCCCGCACCGGCCGCCGCCCAACCTGGGCCCCTGGTGGTTCTGGGTCAAGCCTCCATTCGGTTTTCTGTGGATGCTGGGCCTCATCGGCGTCGTTGTGATCGTGGGGGTGTTCCCCATCATCCGCCGCCTGATGGGGCGGCTGGAGCGCCTGCGCAACGGCGTCAAGCAGTTTGGCGATGGCGATCTGTCGGTGCGCGTTGATGTACGTGGCAACGACGAGGTGGGCGAGCTGGCCCAGCAGTTCAATGCCGCAGCGGCGCGTATCGAAACCCTGGTGCAGTCGCACAAATCACTGCTGGCCAACTCATCGCATGAGCTGCGCAGCCCGCTCACCCGCATCCGCATGGGGGTGGAGTTGATGGGCGACAAGCCTTCGCCCACGTTCAAGCAGGAAATCCAGCGCAACATTGCCGAACTGGACCAGCTGGTGGACGAAATCCTGCTGGCCAGCCGGCTGGATGCACGCGAGGCCGACGTGGGCACGTCCGAACTGATTGACCTGATGGGCCTGTGCGCCGAGGAATGCGCCCGCATCGACGCCGAGCTGGATGTACATGCCGATGCAGACATCGAAGTGCGCGGCATTGCCAAGCTGCTGCGCCGCGCCATTCGCAACCTGCTGGAAAATGCCCGCCGCTATACGCAGGGGCCGATCACCCTCTTCCTGGGCAAACAGGGTGCCTATGCGGAAATACGGGTCGCAGACCGCGGCCCCGGGGTTCCCGAAGACCAGCGCGACCGTATTTTCGAGCCCTTCTACCGCATGCCCGGCGCCAGCGAGCGCCATGGCGGCGTGGGTCTGGGCCTCGCCCTGGTGCGCTCGATTGCCGAGCGGCACGACGGCCATGTGCACTGCGAAGCCCGCGAAGGCGGTGGCGCGGTGTTCGTGCTGCGCCTGCCGCTGGCGCCCATGGCATCGCGGATGCCTGCCAGCGGGCCCGCTACCAAGCTTTAGAACGTGTTTAGAAGACGACGCCCGATACCAGTGCCACGTTGGCATAGGGCGTGAACTCGCCCGTGCGCACCACGGCAACGGCCCGGGCAGTCAAAGCCTTGAAATCTTCGTGCGAGATGGATTGCGGAGCAGCAGGCAGACGGTCGCCCTGGCTGGCATACCAGTCAGGCAACGCACCACTGGCGCCATTGCCATCATTGGCAGACAGGCATTCGCTGGCCACTACGGCGCGCTCCACCTGCAGTTCACTCAGAACGGCAGCAAGCACCTGCTTGACCATTGGCACGCCCTGGCACACTGCCAGATCAATGCGCCGCACGCCGGGCGGCACTGGCAGGCCGGCATCGCCAATCACCAGCACATCGCCATGGCCCATGCCGGCAATGACCTGGGACAGTTCGATATTGAGCAAAGGGCTGCGCTTCATAAGAGACTCCAGCGGGTAGCGCCAGTCAGGGTTTCGACTTCGGCAAAATAGGGAATGGAAGGCTGCGCGCCCGCACGGGTCACACAGATGCTGGCCGCGCGCATGGCCCATTGGGTGGCTTCGTTCAGGCCCAGGCCTCGCGCGAGCTGCACCGTCAGTGCGCCCAGAAAGGTATCCCCCGCAGCCGTGGTATCCACCGCCTGCACCTGCACCGCCTCGTGCCAGTGGGCGACAGCTGGGGTCGCCACCGTGCCGTCATCATCGGCAACAGCCGCATCACACGCCACGGCGCCAAGGGCGCCAAGCGTCACCACCACCTGCGCCACACCCCGGCCCTGCAGCTGGCGCGCAGCGGCAGCGGCGGCCTGGGGCGTATCCACCGGCTGGCCACACAGCTGCGCCGCTTCGCTTTCGTTGACCACCAACAGGTCCACCATCGGCCACCAGCCGTCCGGCAAAGCTTGCATGGGTGATGGGTTGAATGCCGTTCTGCAGCCCGCCTGGCGGGCCAGGTGCAGCGCCTGCTCCACCTCGGCCAGCGGTGTCTCCAGCTGCAGCACCACGTAATCTGCATTCTGCAGCTGCGCCTGCAGGAGCGCCTGCGGCACCCGCAGCAGCTCATTGGCGCCGGGCACCACCACAATCTGGTTCTGCGCCGCATCGTCCACGCTGATGACGGCCACGCCCGTTCCTGCCAGCGCAGTGCGCTGCACATGCTGCACGTCGATATGGTCTGCCACCAGGCCTGCCAGCAGTTGCTCGGCATAGGCATCCTCGCCCACGCACGACAGCAAGGTCACCACCGCGCCCTGGCGCGCACAGCTGACCGCCTGGTTGCCGCCCTTGCCGCCAGGTACCTGCGCGAGCGACTGACCCAGCATGGTTTCTCCCGCGCGCGGCATGTGCGGCACGCGCAGCACCAGGTCCATGTTCAGACTGCCCAGCACCACGATGCGCGGCGCCTGGCTCAAAATCGGTGCGTTCACACCATTCCTCCGCCCAAAGTTTGCATTGCACGATGGCCCGCAGGCTTGCTGCTCGCCCGTTTGACCAGTGCTGGCGCCAGCATCTGCACGGTGGCCGATGACGGCCGCTGCGCCGACTTGCCTGCCTGCATACCCTCCCGCAGCAGCGCCAGCGCCTGTTGCGCCATGGCCTTGACAGGTTGTGCCACCGTGCTGAGCGGCGGCTGCGTGTAGCTGGCCAGTTCGATATCGTCGTAACCCACCACGGCCACGTCCTGCGGCACCTGCAGGCCGTATTCATGCACCGCCCGCAGGGCGCCCATGGCCATCAGGTCGTTGCAGGCCAGCACTGCCGTGGGCCGAGCGCTGGCCGGGCCCTGCAGCAAAGTCTGCATGGCCAGATAGCCGCCGTTGACGCTGAAATCGGCATGCACCAGCAGGTCTGTGCCATGGCCCATCCGCTGCAAGGTCTGGCGCCAGCCCTGCACGCGCTGCGCGCTGGAAAGCAGATGCTCGGGCCCGCCAATGCAGGCAATGCGCTGGTGGCCCAGGCCCAGCAGGTACTCGGTCGCCAGCAAGCCGCCCTGCACATGGTCGGTCTGCACGCAGGGGCGCTCCAGCCCGGCAATTGCGCGGTCGATCAGCACCATCGGAATGGCAGTGTGTGCCAGGTGGCGCGACATGGTCTCATCATCGCTGGTCGAGGCCACGATGAGGCCATCCACCCGCTTTTGCGACAGCACATCCAGGTAGACCTTCTGGCGGTCGGCGTTGTCATCGGTGTTGCACAGCAACAGCGCATAACCCGTTGCAAAGCAGGCGTCTTCCACCGCGCGCACCAATTCGGCGAAATAGGGGTTGGAGTTATTGGGCACCAGCATGCCGATGGTGTGCGTGGCGTTCATCTTGAGGCTGCGTGCCACGGCGCTGGGCACGTATCCCAGGCTTTGCACCGCGTCCAGCACGCGCTCCTGCGTGCTGGGCAATACCGCCCGCGTCTTGTTGAGCACATGCGACACCGTGGTGACCGACACCCCGGCAACGCGCGCTACATCCTTAATGCTTGTCATCACCGCCCGATCATGCGCGGCGCGCCGCACGGCGCTGACGCACGGTATCAATGATTACCGCCACCACGATCACCACGCCGGTGATGATGCGCTTGGCCGGTTCGCTCGCGCCCACCTGGGCCAGGCCGGCTTCAAGCACGGCAATGATGAGCACGCCAAAGAAGGTGGCAATCACCGAGCCGCGGCCGCCCATCAGGCTGGTGCCGCCAATCACCACGGCAGCGATCACCTGCAGCTCCATGCCGGTGCCTGCATTCGGGTCGGCAGCCTCCAGGCGTGCAGACTGCATCAGGCCTGCCAGGCCCGCGAGCAGGCCGGTGAGCGCGAACACGATGATGCGGATCGGGCGCGGGTCGATACCCGCCAGATGCATGGCTTCTTCATTGGTGCCGATACCGATCACGTAGCGGCCGAACACCGTGCGCGTCAGCACGATCTGGCCAAGGACGACAATCGCCAGCGCGATCAGAAAGGCTGCGGAAACCCCATCGACAATGGGCGCGGCCAAGCCGGAGATCGCGTCCCCGACATACTGGGTGCGCGAGTCGGTCACCAGATAGGCGCCACCACGCAACGCCTCCAGCATGCCCAGCGACACGATGAAGCTGGGCAGCCGCCAAGCCACCGACACAGCGCCCGTCACCGCGCCGCACAGCAGGCCGGTGATCAGCCCCAGCAGGCCTGCTGCCCAGGGACCCAGCCCCCACACCAGGATGGCCTGCGCAGCCACTGCCGCCGACAGCGCCAGCACCGATCCCACCGACAGGTCGATGCCCGCCAGGATCAGCACAAAGGTCATACCCACCGCCATTACCGCGAGCGCGGGGATTTCGTTGGCGATGGTGACAAAGGTTTCCTTGCTCCAGAAATACTCGGAGAGAAAGCTGAACAGCGCGATCATGCCGACCAGCACCACCAGCAGGCCCACATAGGTTCCCCAGGCCTGCATGAAGCCTGCGGGCGCAGCCGCCCCAGCGGCTCCGCCTTGCTGCGCGTTGGGTTGTGTTGTCATGGCTTCTCGTCCTCGCCTGCTCTGTCTAGATCAATCAATGCAGCGGCTCACGCCGCCAGGGTTGCGCCGGCGGTGCCGGTATTGCCAAATGCTGCGGCCAGCAGTTGCTGGTCCGTCCACTCGCCACGTTCAAACACGGCCACCAACTGGCCGTTGTGCATCACACCGATGCGGTCGCACATGGCCATCAGCTCCCGCAGATCGCTCGACACCATCAGCACGGCCTTGCCGTCGTCGCACATGCGATCCACCTCGTGGTAGATATCAGCGCGCGCGCCCACATCCACGCCGCGTGTGGGTTCGTCCAGCAGCAGCACATCGCAGGGCTGGTGCAGCCAGCGGGCAAACACCACCTTCTGCTGGTTGCCGCCACTCAAGGTGGAGACGGCCTGCTCCGGCCCGCGCGAACGGATACGCAGCCGCTCGATGAAGTGCTGCGCCACTGCGCTCTCCTGCGTGCGCTGCAGCCAGCCTGCGCGAGCCACCTTGCGCATGCCTGCGAGCGTGGTGTTGGCGCGTATGGATTGCGACAGCAGCAGGCCTTGCGACTTGCGGTCTTCCGTCACCAGCCCGATGCCCGCACGGATGGCATCGACCGGATTGCGCCAGTTGGGCGTGACGCTTGTAGACGTGCGGGCGCCGGCCGCACCCGCTGGCCCGGCATGCACGGTGATCTCGCCTGCATCGGCACGGTCTGCACCAAACAGCAGGCGCGCCAGTTCGGTGCGGCCCGAGCCCACGAGGCCAGCCAGGCCCATGATCTCGCCCGCATACAGCTCAAGGCTCACGCCACGCACCAGTCTGCCGCGCTGCATGTTTCTGGCAGACAGGCGCAGCGCGCCACGCGCACGACGCGGGCGGCCTTCGTTGTCCTGCACGGCGTGGCCCACCATGCGCTCCACCAGCTCATGCTCGTGCACACCGGCCATGGGGCGCACGTCCACCAAGCGGCCATCGCGCAGCACCGCCACACGGTCGGCAATGCGCTGCAGCTCTTCAAGCCGGTGGGACACATAAACCAGCGCCACACCACGCGCCTTGAGCAGGGCAATCTGCTCGAACAGGTGTTCGGTTTCCTTGGGCGTGAGCATGGCGGTGGGCTCGTCGAGCACCAGCACACGCGTGCCGTCCCGCAGGTTGCGGGCAATCTCCACCATCTGCTGCTGGCCGATGCCCAGCTGCGACACCGGTGTGTCCGGGTCGATGCCAGTCATGCCGATCTTGGCCAGTTGTTCCACGGCCAGGTCGCGCATGGCAGCGTGGTCCAGCCAGCCCATATGGTGAGGCAGGCGGCCCAGCAGCAGGTTTTCTGCCACCGACAGGGTCGGTATCAGGCCCAGCTCCTGCATCACCATGCGCACGCCATGGTGCTCGGCATCGCGGCGTGACGCAGGTGCAAAACGCTGGCCATCGAGCTGCATGCTGCCTTGCGACGGATCGGTCAGACCGCACAGGATCTTGGACAAGGTACTCTTGCCTGCCCCGTTCTCGCCGGTCAGCGCCAGCACTTCGCCCGCATGCAGCTCCAGGCTCACGCCCTGCAGCACGGTGGTGCCGGAATAGGCTTTGCCAATGTCTTGCAGGCGCACGCGCGGCGTGCCCGGGTTCTCCATCGCATTCATGGCCGTTGTACCGTTTGCGCAGCGTTTATTTGGTGTCCTTGGTGACCAGCACCACATCGGTCTTCACCTCGGCAGGCATGTCGTTCTGCTTTTTCTTCTCGGCCAGAGCCTTCAGCGCAATCTCGATGCCGAACACGGCCTGCTTGGCGGCAAACTGGTCGGCAGTGGCCAGCACGCGGCCATCCTTGAGCATGGGCTTGATGGCGGCGATGTTGTCGTAACCCACCACATCCACCTTGCCGGTGCGGCCCGAGGCCTTCACGGCTGCAACCACACCCAGCGCCATGCTGTCATTGCCGGCCAGAATGGCCTTGAGGTCGGGGTTTTCGCGCAGCATGCCGGCTGCCACGGTGTTGCCCTTGTCGATTTCCCATTGGCCGGACTGCACGCTCACCACATTGATGCCAGCGGCCTTCATCGCATCTTGAAAGCCCAGAGTGCGCTGCTGTGCATTGAAGGTGGTCGACACGCCTTCCACAATGCCCACCTTGTCGCCGGATTTGAGCTGCTTGCCCAGGAAATCGCCCACCAGCTTGGCGCCTGCACGGTTGTCGGGGCCGACAAAGGGCACGCTCAGGTCCTTGCTCTTCAAGGCATCGGCATCCAGCTTGTTGTCAATGTTGATCACCAGCACGCCCTTGTCGGCGGCGGCCTTGAGCGTGGGCACCAGCGCCTTGGAGTCGGCCGGTGCAATCACGATGGCATTGACACGCTGGGCCACCATCTGCTCGACCATCTTGATCTGGGCTGCCGTGTCGGTCTCGTCCTTGATGCCGTTGGCCAGCAGGGTGTATTCGGAAGCATGCGCCTTCTGGTGCGCCTTGGCGCCATCTTCCATGGTGCGGAAGAATTCATTGGCCAGCGACTTCATCACCAGCGCCACCTTGGGCTTGTCAGCCGCAGCAGCGTTGTGGGAGAAACCAGCCACGGCAGCCAGGGCCAGCGCGGCAGTCAGGGTACGGCGGGAAAAGCGCATGAGAGTCTCCAGAAAATAGGTATGCAAATGCGGCTCTGCAAAAATACAACCATGGCAGTTACCGCAAGAAGCCGCATGTTTGCATGACGCAAACGTTTGCGCACCGGAGTTTACCCCAAGGTTACACCCCGGTTACCAAAATCCACCGACTCTGTTTTTGATAGCTGCCAGCGCTTGTCAGTGAAGTGCGGACAGCATATTTCTCCGCCGAGACAAAGCCGCGAGGCGCGTGGAATTGCCCGGACTGCCGTCACACGCTGCGCTGCGGATGGCACGCCATCATCCAGGCATACAGCAGCATGCCCAGCACCAGCGCACCTGCGGCCACCGCCAGCCCGTAGGCAAAGCCGGTCTGGGTATTGGCGGTGTGGGCGAGCATGTAGGCCACCATGGGCGGGCCCAGGATCTGCCCCAGGCCATAGGCGGCGGTGAGCAAGCCTGGAAAGCTGCTGATGGCAGCGGGCCATATGCGCCGTGCCTCCTGCAGTGCAAAGAAGGTAATGGTGGTGAACGGCAGCCCCAGCAAGAGGCTGCCCAGTGCAAAACCCACGGGCGTGGGCCAGACAAAGCTGATGACAATCGACAGCGCCTGGATGCCATAGCCTGCCATCAGCAGCTTGCGCCTGTCCCACTGCATGGGCACATGGGTCGACAGGTAGGCACCCAGTGCCACGCCACCGCCAAACATGGGCCAGAACAGATCGGGCCAGACGGAGCCTTGCGGCAATGCGCCGCGGGCAATCACCGGCAGATACGTCGCGGTAACGATATAGCCCAGCCCGGCAAAGCTGTAGGCTGCGGTGAGCAGGGCTCGGTCGAGCGGCCCTTCCGCTGCAGGCACCACTGCTGCACCCGGCTGGGCGGCGGGCAGCGGCGCAAGCGCACCCTGCACCACAGGTAGTACGAGCAGCCAGAAGATCCCTGCCAGCAGCGCAAACACCAGCCAGCCGCTGACCGCATGCCAGCCTGCCGTCACCATGCCGCTGGTGGCCAGGCCCGTCACCAGAATGCCAAGGCCCGGCCCGCAGAACACCAGCCCGCCCAGCGCAGGCCTGCCCAGATGCGCCAGCTGCGACATGCACCACAAGGTGATGTTGAGGAACACCACGGCACTTGCCACACCCGATACAAACCGCAGACTGGCCCAGGCGACAGGCCATTGCAGCGCCATGGCAGCCGTCAGCACTGCGGTGAAAAACAGCCACCAGCGCACCATCCGCGCCGGGTGCCAGCGCTGCACCACACCCCTGGCCACCCAGGGCAGTGCCATGCACACGAGCGAGCCGACAAAGTAGCCGATATAGTTGCTCATCGCCAGCCAGCTGCCCTGGGCCAGGGTGACAGTGCCATCGTGCAGCATCATCGGCAGCAGCGGCGTGAAGGCAAAACGCCCGATGCCCATGGCCGATGCCATGGCAATCATGCCGGCAATGGCCACCAGCCAGGGCCGCTGACTCAGGGCGGAAGCAGTGGATACCGATGCCGAAGACACGGCAGAAGATGCGGGTGCAGAGATGGACATGGCTCTATCTATCTTTTTTTGAGATTAAATGATAAATTACCATTCCATAAAAAGATAGATATTTTTACCAACCATGCTCGATCTTGCCTCGCTCTCCATTTTTCTGCAGGTTGCCGAAGCGGGCAGCATCACGCGTGCCGCGCAGCAGTTGGGGCGCGTGCAGTCCAATGTGACGACGCGCATCCAGCAGTTGGAGGAATCCCTGGGCGTGCCGCTCTTTGTGCGCGAGGCCCGGCGCATGGTGCTGACCCCCGAAGGCCTGCGCCTGCAGCGCTACGCCGGGCAGTTGCTGTCGCTGGCCGAAGAGGCCGAGCAGAACCTGCGCGCCGATGCGCCGAGCGGCCGGCTGCGCCTGGGCTCGATGGAAAGCACCGCCGCCGTGCGCCTGCCGCAGCCGCTGGCGCAGTTCCACCGCAGCCATCCCGATGTGCAACTGGTGCTGTCCACCGCGCCCTCGCGCCAGCTGGTGGAGCAGTTGCTGGACCACGCGCTGGACGCCGCCCTGGTGGCCTGGCCGGCCCCCGACCTGGGCGAGCCACTGCCGCTGACGCTGGAGCCCCTGTACGAAGAGCCGCTACGCCTGCTGTTGCCTGCCGGTAGCACGGAGCGCGACGCCCCGTCGACCCTGGCCGCCTTCACCGATGGTTGCACCTACCGCCGCATTGGCGAGGACTGGATGCAAAAGACGCGTGGTGCGCCTCCTGCGCAAGTGCTGCAGCTGCATTCGTACTACGCCATTCTCGCCAGCGTAGCCGCTGGCAGCGCGGTAGCCGTGGCGCCACAGGCTGTGCTCGACCTGCAACGCGACCCCTTGCCCATCACCACCTTGCCGCTGGCCCCCTGCACCACCATGTTCATCACCCGCAGTGGTTATCGCACACCGGCGGTGCAGCAATTGCTATCTGTTTTGAAATCACACCGCTCGCCAGATGCGCGATAGCGATCGTTTTGACCTTGAAGGATGACGCCATGCCAACTGCACTGATGCAACAACTGGGCCTGCACCTGCCTGTGGTGCAAGGCCCGATGACCGGGTCCGACAGCCCCGCGCTGGCGGCTGCCGTCTCCGCCGGCGGCGGGCTGGGTTCGCTCGGCTGCGGCATGCGCTCGCCCCAGGCCATGCGCGAGGCCGCTGCTGCCGTGCGCGCGCAGACGCAGCAACCCTTTGCGATGAATCTGTTCGTGCAGGCCACACCTACACCCGATCCCGCACAGGTGCAGCGCGCCATGCAACGCCTGGCGCCGTTCTATGCGCGCTTTGGCACCGAGCCCACGCTGCCCGCGCAGTGGTGCGAGGATTTTGCACAGCAGCTGAATACCCTGATCGAGTTGCGCCCGGCCGTGGCCAGTTTCACCTTCGGGATTCTGGAAGCAGCCCAGGTGCAGCGCCTGCATGCCGCAGGCATTGCCGTATGGGGCACCGCCACCACGGTGGCCGAGGCGCTGGCCTGGCAGGCCGTGGGCGCCGATGCGGTGATCGCCAGCGGCCTCGAAGCTGGTGGCCACCGAGGCACCTTCCTGGCCGACTACGCCTCGTCGATGGTCGCCACACTGCCGCTGGTGCGCGATTGCGTGCTGCAGTTGCAAGTGCCGGTGATTGCCGCAGGCGGCATCGTGGATGGCGCGGGCATTGCCGCTGCGCTCGCGCTGGGCGCGCAGGCCGTGCAAATGGGCACGGCCTTCCTCGTCTGCCCGGAATCGGCCATCAACGCCGCATACCGCGCCGCACTGGCCGGAGCACATGCGACGGACACCGTCACCACGCGCACCATCTCGGGCCGCCCGGCACGCGGTGTCCGCAATGCCATGATCAGCGCGCTGGAGCCCGACGAGGCCGATATTCCGGCCTACCCGGTCCAGAACGCGCTGACAGGCGCACTGCGCAAGCTCGCTGGTGCAGCGGGCGATGCGCAATACCTGTCGCTTTGGGCCGGGCAGGGCGTGGCGCAGGCGCGCGCCCTGCCTGCCGCACAGCTTTTACAGCACCTGCAAGACGAGTGGCGCGCCGCTGGCGGACAATAGGCGCTCTCTTTTTTACAAGGATTGCCGCCGTGAGCACCCCTGCCAAACCCATCATCCTGTCCATCCAATCCCACGTGGCCTGGGGCTATGTGGGCAACTCGGCGGCGGTGTTCGCGCTGCAGCGCCTGGGTTTTGAGGTGCTGCAGGTGCACACGGTGCTGTTTTCCAACCACACGGGCTATGGCCAGTTTCGCGGCCAGATCCTGAGCGCAGAGCACATCCAGAGCATCCTGACCGGCCTGCGCGAGCGTGGCGTGCTGCACAAGGTGGGCGCGGTGCTGTCGGGCTACCTGGGCAATGCGGAAACCGGCAGCGTCATTCTCGACGCGGTGGGCGACATCCGGCACGCCAACCCGCAACTGCGCTACCTGTGCGATCCGGTGATGGGTGATGTCGGGCGCGGCCTGTTCGTGAACCCTGCCATCCCCAATTTCCTGCGTGACCAGGCCATTCCGTTTGCCAACATCATCACGCCCAACCAGTTTGAATTTGAGTTGCTGACCGGCGCCAAGCTCGCCAGCGTTGGCGAAGCCGTCGCCGTGGCCCGCCAGCTGCGTGGCCGTGGGCCGGACACCATCATCATCACCAGCCTGGCCACACCCGACATCGCGGCCGACCAGCTTGGCACGCTGGCCGTCAACGGCACAGGCGCCTGGCTGGTGACCACGCCCCGCATCGACCTGCATCCGCTGCCCAATGGCATGGGCGATGTGTTTGCCGCCACCCTGCTGGGCCGACTGGTGGACGGGAAAGCCCTACCCCAGGCCCTGGAGCTGGCAACGGCTACCCTATATTCGCTGGTGAAGGCCACAACGCCCGGCTCGCGCGATCTGCCGCTGATTGCCGAGCAGATGCAACTCGTGGAGCCTGCCGCGCACTTTGCTGCGCAGGCAATTGCACTGTGAGGATTGCGTCGTGAGCGATCAGCCCTCAGGGCTTTTGAGAACCGCACGCCAAAGATAGTGCGCGCTCACGCCCAATCAGCGCACCCAGCAGCACCACCAGCATGTATACATAGAACATGTGCCCGCTGTTATGGGCAAAGAAGACCTGGGTCAGGCCGAAACCCATGTAGCACAGCGGCACCATCGTGCCCAGCATGCGCAGATAGAGAATCTGGCGATCCATCGGCGTGCCAGGGCACTGGGCCATGCGCCGCTGCGTGGGCCAGAAGATGGCCAGCGGCACTGCATAGAAAACCAGAAGCAGCGCCACGCCAATGAGCCCGCGCTTGGCAAACATGTCCAGCACCTCGTTGTGCGCATGGTCGTAGCCCAGCACCGACGCGCTGGCACGCCCCGCCTGCACGCGGTGCTCCTTTTCATCGATATAGCCCTGCAAACCCCAGCCGGTCAGCGGCTTGTCGCGCCCCATCTCCCAGGCCAGTTGCCAGTGCGCCAGCCGCTGGCCCACCGAGGTCTGCGCGGCGCCCTGGTGCTGCTCCTGGTACTGCTCCACCTCGGTCACTGCCGTGTGGTAGCGCTGCGCCATCTCTGCGCCCTTGACGGCCACCAACCCACCGATGCCGATGACTGCAGCCACCAGCCCCAGGCCCACGGGTTTGCGCAGGCCGCAGCGCCACAGCATCAACGCCCCCATCAGCAGCACCACGGGCAGCACGATCCAGCTGCCGCGCGTATCCGACAGAACAACCGCCAGCAGGCCAAACAGGCTGCACACCAGTCCCAGCGCGCGCTGCCAGGCCGCCAGCGAACGCCACAGCAGCAATACGCCAAAGCAGCAGCCCAGCGCCAGAATGAGCGCCAGACCGCTGAACTGGATTGCATTGGTAAAGCCATTGGCCCGGTGCGCGTCGGTCCATCCCGCCTGCCAGGCGGCCACCAGGCCTGCGCCCAGGGCACCGGCCAGCATGCCCCAGCCCAGCGGGCGTACCTTGGGCGCATACAGCTGCAGGAAGCCCAGGCCGGCAATGGCGAACAGGTACTTGTAGAACTGGTCGTTGCGCGGCTTGAGCGACCAGCCATCAAAGCTCAATGACCACAGTACGCCCATGACAGCAATCAGGCCGCCCAGCAGCACGGCCCGCCGGTCCCAGGGCTGGCCCCACCACTGGCGCACGAACACCAGCGCGGCCAGCGCCAGCACCGCAGCCCCGACCGAATAGCCCGAAGGCACGGACAGCGCCACGCCCGGCACCAGGAAAGCGGCCAGCTGGCTGGCCCGCAAGGCCAGCGTGGATGCAGGCGGCACGGCCGCCGCGCGCGTCATCGGCGTACGTCTCCGCTCAGGTAAGGTCGGTCGTAGGCCAGCGCCACATAGCGGAAAAAGCTCTCCAGCGCGACGAACACGCAGTACAGAAAGCCCGCGCCGCCGCACAGAAAGCCAAAATGCAGGATATAGAGGCGCAGAAACATCGCCACCGACGAGGCCATGCCCCGCCAGATGCCACCGCTCGCGCCTTCCTGCGCACGCTTGGCAGCGCCGAGCATGGCGTACTGGGTGAGTTTTTCCAGGCTGGAATGCACGGTATTGCGCGAGTAATGCAGCAGCGGCGTCTTCATCAGATGGCGCGGCACATCGCCGCGCGAGAGCTGCGCCTCTTCGTGCACCACGCCGGTGTATTCGCGCAGCAGGCCACGCCAGAACAGGCGCTCGACCTTGGCGGTGGAGCGCAGGTACTTCAGTTCCTTGCCAAAGGCCACCATGCGCCAGCGCACCATCCAGATGGCTTCGGTGCCCGATTGCACGATGGCCTGCAGTTCTTCGCGGAACGCGGGCGAAATGACTTCATCCGCGTCCAGAAAGAAGACGTAGTCGCCCGTGGCATGCGCGAGCAGGCGGTTGCGCTGCACGGCAAAGCCCTGCCAGTCGTCGTAGCGGTAGACCTGGGCTCCCTGCTCGCAGGCGATGGCGGTGGTGCGGTCCGTACTGCCGCTGTCCACCACGATCACCTGGTCTGCAAACGAGGCGCTGCTGATGCAGGCCTTGATGTTGTCTTCCTCGTTCAGCGTCAGGATGCCAATGGTCAGCGTCAGCTTGCGGGAAGCTGCAGCACCGCCCAATGGAGAGTTTGTCACTCAATGGCCGCCGTGGAAGGTTTCACCTGCCTTGAGTCGATACACGGTGCCGCAGTACGGGCACTTGGCCTCGCCGGAGTGGCCCACGTCCAGAAAGACGCGGGGGTGGCCGTTCCACAGCTTCATATCCGCCTTGGGATTGGGACAGAACACGCCGCCCTGCGCGTTCAGATCTTTGGCCAGCAACTCAACAACTGCCTGCGTCATGGTGTTCAAACTTTCCTGTGCTTGCCAGGCGCCCCTTTGCCCTGGCAACGATCGATGATTGTGCGAGACGAGTGGCCCGGTATCTGGCACCCGTCTTCATGCTGGGCTGAGATTTTACGTGGACGGGAGCCCGCTTTACACAATATGAGGGATTGCCTACCCCCCTGAGTACCTGACCAAGGCAGCCGCCTACCCCGCGCCGGGCACTGGCAAGGCCCTTTTGTTACAAATTCTGCGCCCTCAATCCAGGTTGCCGGGGCCTGCAATGGGCGCGGATTCCGCCACTGCAGGGCGCTCCAGCGCCCATTTGCGCAGCCGTCCACCCACAAATTCACAAGTCACGGTCGAGTCCGTGTTGTCGCGCCACACAAAGACTTCAGGCTGCTCCAGGTCCTTGGACTGGCGCAGGCCGAGCGAGCGCGTCATCGCCACCACGTGCACCAGCGGCATCTGGGGCTTGAGCTTGGCGTTGAGCATGACGGCACTGGCCACATAGCCCAGCGGGCGCTCGGAAGCGCGCTTCATGATCGTCATCAAGCGGGTGAAATGCAGCATCAGCCACATCACGATGCCGCCGCCCACGGCCAGCACCCCCATCCATTTGTAATTTTGGTAAGCAGCCCCCAGCAGCACCAGCAAACCAATGGGAATCAGTATGTTTCTCCAGTTCATGGGGCGCTATTGTCCACTGCCGGGCGGGCAGTGCCAACGCCAGGGGCCAATTGACCGGGCTCCGTTGGGTAGCTGCCGAAGGTAGCTACAGCGGGCAGTGCAAATTTCGACCTGCGGGCAACGCGTCCTCTTCTGGTTTGTCCCTACAACCCGGTATCTGCCTCTGGCGCGCACAGGCGTTGGCTGGCATGCTTGCGCGCTATATCTTTTTGAACCGCTTTCATGTCTCTGAGTTTCGCCATCGCCTTTGCCGCCTTCAGCAAGAGTTTTCTGCTGGTGGTCGCCACCATGCTGCCCATCCTCAACCCGGTCAGCGTGTCTGCGATCTTTCTGACCCTGACCGAGGGCGCATCACACGAAACCCGGCGGGCCATTGCCACGCGCATTGCCATCAATGTCACCTTGCTGATCATCTTCTTCATGCTGATCGGCTCGTACATGCTGGAAATGTTCGGCCTGTCAATCGACATCGTGCGCCTGGGCGGGGGCCTCCTGGTGGCAGTGATCGGCTGGAACATGATCAACACCAACTCCTCCGAAGGCCGGACCGAGAAGCTGGCCGAGGCCTTCACCCCCGAGATGGCACGCCGCCGCGCCTTCTACCCGCTGACCTTTCCCCTCACCTATGGGCCCGGCAGCCTGGCCGCCACCATCACCATCGGTGTCAGCCTGCTGGACCGCAGCTCGCCCGCACTCACCGTCGTCAACGTCATCGGCGCCACGGTCGGCAGCATTGTGGTGGGCGTCATCCTGCTGGTGTGCAACCGCTATGCGGACAAGCTGCTCAAGCCGCTGGGCGAGACCGGTACCATCGTCTTCCTGCGCATCTCGGCCTTCATCCTGCTGTGCCTGGGCATACAGATTGCCTGGAGCGGCCTGGGCAACCTGATCAGCGACGCCATCGAACACGGCGTGACCGAGGCCTACAAGCTGCGCAGCTGAAGCCGTGGCACACAGTGGTTTTGAAGCAATTTCAGCCACTGGCGTCCGTACCATGCGCGCAAGCACTTTTATTTTGATAGCATTCACCCATGCGTCTTTGGTCTGTGCACCCCCGGTACCTTGATCCGCAGGGCCTGGTTGCGCTGTGGCGCGAGGGCCTGCTCGCGCGCCATGTGCTCCATGGCCTCACCAAGGGCTATCGCAATCACCCCCAGCTGAACCGCTTCAAAGCCCACGCCACGCCGCAGTTGGCCATCGATGCCTACCTGTGGGCCGTGCAGCAGCAGGCCACCGAGCGCGGCTACCGTTTTGACAGCAGCAAGCTCGGCCCCAACTCCGTAGTGGCGCCCATTGCCGTCACCAGCGGCCAGATGGCCTACGAATGGGAACACCTGCTGCGCAAGCTGCAGGCACGCAACCCGGCGCTGTGGGAGCAATGGCGCCACACCACCGATCCGCAATGCCATCCTTTGCTGCAGCCGGGCCCCGGCCCGATTGCCGACTGGGAACGCCCCGAACCATGACATCCTTGACCCGAATCAACTGCTTGGCCGGCATACTGGCTGCGCTGCTGGCAGGCCCGGCCATGGCGCAGCCGCAGGCCGAAGCCGCCACGCCACTGGCCAGCACCGCGCAACCGGCCCCTACCGCCGCCCACCCGCAGGCTGCGCCTGCGGACGCGGCAGCTGCAGCAACCGCCCAGCCACCATCTCGCCCGGCCGTTTCGGTCGCTGATGCACCGTTGCCGCCGCCCTCGCCCGACGCCCAGCAGGCCTATATGGCCGCGCGCGACAAACTCGTGCAGATCCGCACCCTGCGGCGCCAGACCAACACCCAAAGCAGCACCGGATCGGGCTTTTTCGTATCAGCCGATGGCCTGCTCATCACCAACTACCATGTGATCAGCCAGCTGGCGCTGGAGCCCGAACGCCACCGGGCCGTGCTGGTGGCCGTCGATGGCAAGGAAGCCCCCGTGCAGTTGCTGGCCGTGGATGCCCTGCACGACCTCGCCCTGCTGCGCATTGCCAAGGCAGACAAGGACGGCGACGCTCCCCACCACGGCGCACTTTCGCTGCGGCCCGCCAACAACCCGCTGAACGGCGGCGAGCGCATCTTTTCGCTGGGCAACCCGCTCGATGTGGGCTTTGCCATCACCGAAGGCACCTACAACGGCCTGGTACAGCGCAGCTTCTACCCCCGCATCTTCTTTGGCGGCACACTCAACCCCGGCATGAGCGGCGGCCCCGCCATCGACACCCAGGGCCGCGTGGTGGGCGTGAACGTGGCCAAGCGCCTGGGCGCCGAGCAGGTGAGCTTTCTGGTACCGGTGGAATTTGTCGAGCAGTTGCTCGCACGCAGCCGCAGTGCGGAACCCGTCAAAGGCGCGCTGCATGCCGAGCTGACCCGCCAGCTCACCGAACACCAGCAGGCCCTGACCGACCGGCTGCTCGCAGGCCCGGCGCGCACTGAGCGCTACGGCCCTTACCGCGTGCCTGTGCCATCGGAGAGCCTGGCCCGTTGCTGGGGCGATGGCCGCGAGCGACGCAGCGAATCGCTGTTCGATTTCGAGCGCAGCCAGTGCCGCATCGACAGCGAAGTCTTTACCGGCGACGGCGATGTGGGCGGCCTGGGGCTGCGCTACGAGGCCTACGACGCCCCGCGCCTGAATCCCTGGCAGTTTGCCAACACCTACAGCCAGAGCTTTGCCAACGAGCCCATGCGCAAGCGCGGCAACCGCGTGCGCACCGGCTTTGAATGCCGCGAAGACTTTGTCGCGGGCGACGCCAAACTGCCGCTGCGCGCCGTGGTCTGCATGTCGGCCTACCGCAAGTTCAGCGGCCTGTACGACCTGACCGTGCTGGCCGTCTCGGTAGACCAGCCGCGCCAGGGCGTACTGGGCAGGCTGAACGTGAGCGCCGTCAGTTTTGACAACGCCCAGCGCCTGGCCAGCCATTTCCTGCAAGGTTTTTCCAGCGAGAGTGCGCGATGAGCGAACACGATTACCCCGAGCTGACCGAAGTCGCGCCCGATACCGAAATGGCGGCCCTGGATGCCGCAGCCCCCGCGCAGCCCGCCGCTGCGCCGCCCGAAGGCGCCGTGCTGGAACTGGTGGAACGCGGCCACCGCCTGGCGCTCGCGCTGCCGGTGTTTGCCTGGCCCTGCACCATTGGCCGCGCCGCCACCGCCGATCTGGTGCTGACCGACACCAGCATCGCGCCCGAGCATGTGCGCCTGCACCGCAGCGGCGATGGCCAGTACGAAATCGAAGTGCTCGACAGCGTCAACGGCATCTGGCTGGGCAAGCGCCATTGCAGCGCGGGGGAGCGCTGCACCTGGACGCCGGGCACCCGCCTCGTTCTGGGCCGCGGCGTACAACTGGCGCTGCGCACCACGGCGCAACCATTGGCACCCACGCAGCGCTGGCGGCCCTTCTCGCGCGCGCAAGGCATGCTCACGGCCTTTGCGCTGGTAGCGCTTGCCCTGCTGGCAGCGCTGGAGACCTGGCTGGGCGCCACCGAGACCGGAACCATGGCGCGCCAGTTGCCATCCATGCTGCTGTGGCTGTTTGGCGGCCTGCTGGTGTGGTCTCTTCTCTGGTCGCTGATGGGCAAACTGTTCACGGGAGCCACCGCCTTCTGGCGCCATGTCTGCATCGCCTCGGTCGGCATGGTGACCACGGCGCTGGTGGGCAAGCTGCTGTCAGCCGGCGCATTTGCATTGTCGATGCCGCTGCTGTCGCGGTTTGACTCCAGCGTGGCCATCGCCTTGCTGGTGGTAGTGCTGTGGTTCCACCTGCGCGCGGCAACCCAGGTGGGCAGCCGCACGCTTGCCATCGCCATGCTGAGCTTGCTGGTGCTGGGCGTGGGCGCCAAGCTGGGCCTGCAATGGCAATCGCAAAAGCGCCTGGGTGACGGGCTGTACATGTCCAACCTCATGCCGCCGCAGTGGCGCATGGCGCCCACTGTACCGGTGGACCGCTTCGTGCAGGACACGGATGCCATCCGCCAGCAGTTGCAGACCCGCAGCCAGCTGGAAAAGGACGAAGACGAAGATGGCGCGGAGGAAGACAGCGGCCTCGACTGAAGCGTGCCGCCTGCGCACCCCAAGCGACAGACAGCGGTGCCGTGCATGGCTACGATAGCCCCACCATTTGCCAAAGGGATTGCCATGCACTACCGCCAACTCGGTGCCAGCCCGCTTCAGGTTTCTGCCCTGTGCCTGGGCACCATGATGTTTGCCGACCAGACCGATGCGCAGGAGGCTGCCGCCATCGTGGCCGATGCGCGCGAACGCGGCGTCAACTTCATCGACACGGCCGACATCTACAGCAAGGGCGCCTCCGAAAGCATGGTGGGCCGCCTGCTGCAAGGCCAGCGCGATGACTGGGTGCTGGCCACCAAGCTGGGCAACCCCATGGGCGACAGGCCCAACCAGGGCTACTACTCGCGCGCCTGGATGCTGCGCGAAGTAGAGGCCAGCCTGCAGCGCCTGCAAACCGACCGCATCGACATCCTCTACCTGCACCGCGACCGCGCCGGGCTGAACCTGGAAGAGCCCCTGTACGCCCTCAAGCACCTGATCGACAGCGGCAAGATTCTCTACTGGGGCATCTCCAACTTCCGCGGCTGGCGCATTGCAGAGGCCGTGTTCATCGCCCGCCAGATCGGCCTGCCGCCGCCCGTGGTGTGCCAGCCATACTACAACCTGCTCAACCGCATGCCCGAGACCGACATCCTGCCCGCTTGCCAGCATTTCGGCATCGGCGTCGTACCCTTCAGCCCGATTGCGCGTGGCGTGCTCAGCGGCAAGTACCAGCCCGGCATGGAGCCGCCCAAGGACAGCCGTGCTGGCCGCAACGATACGCGCATCATGCAGACCGAGTTCCGCCCCGAATCCCTGCTGATTGCGCAGCAGGTGCAGCAACACGCCCAGCAGCAAGGCATCAGCGCCGCACAGTTTGCCACCGCCTGGGTGCTGGCCCACCAGGCCATCAGCGCCGTCATCGCCGGCCCGCGTACCCTGCAGCAGTGGCAGGACTACCTGCCCGCGCTGGACTACCAGATAACGGTGGAAGACGAACGCCTCATCAACGGACTGGTCAGCCCAGGCCATCCATCAACGCCCGGGTACAACGATCCTGCGCACCTGTGGCCGCAGGGGCGGTTGGCTTAGGAACGGTCTGTTTGACAGCAAATGGCGTTTGTCCAACAAACGCCAGCCTGTTTATACCCAACCCGTTGTTGCAGCCCAGTCCAGTCCATAAGGCAGATGCGCAGGGCCAAACAGGAAATGCAGTACACGCCGACGGCTGCTGCCCGTGGCTTTGGACGAGGCATGCAGCAGCAGGGGCCGTATTACCAAGGCAGCCCCCACGGCAACGAGGCATGACACTTCGCCCCGTTCATTGCGCACTTCCGCTGCACGCGTACCATCCATGACACCCATGTTGTGCGAACCGGGCACCACACGCAAGGGACCGTCATCTGCGCCACAGTCGTCCAGATGCAGGCGCACCGCCACCAGTTGCTCCAGTACGTGCCGCGGAGGCTGCACAAAATGCGTCTCTTCCTTGATCGACCAACCTGTAAGCGCAGGGTGCTCGATCCTCTCTCGCACCGCAATCCCCATATCCTGGTGTAGAGCGACCAGCCAGTTGGTGTCTCGGGATTTTTCAAAATAGGTGCATTGCACGGCGATATGGCTTTCAGGAATCAGTGCAGCCAGACCATTGACTTCGCGCAATTGGGCGGCCAACTGCCTGCACCATGGCAAAGACAGCAGATGGCGCGAGCCAGGCCCATTGCCCGACCAGCCCTGAACTTCTGCCAGCGCAGTAATACATTCTTCTATGCCCAACACATCAGGCACAGTCACAAAGCCATCGCGCATGAATGCAGCCGCCAAGACAGCCTGCATTCCCTACTCCAGCCCCCGCACAATCTGCATGGCGTCGTCCACCCGCTCCACCGCATGGATGGTCAGCCCCTCGATCGGCTTTTTGGGTGCGTTGGCCTTGGGGACGACGGCGACGGTAAAGCCCAGCTTGGCGGCTTCCTTCAGGCGCTCCTGTCCGCGCGTGGCGGGGCGCACCTCGCCTGCAAGGCCCACTTCGCCGAATGCGATGAAGCCCTTGGGCAGCGCCTTGCCGCGCAGGCTGCTGGTAATGGCCAACATCACCGCCAGGTCAGCCGCAGGCTCGCCAATGCGCACGCCGCCAACGGCATTGACGAAAACGTCCTGATCAGCGCAGGCCACGCCAGCATGGCGGTTGAGCACGGCCAGCAGCATGGCGAGGCGGTCGCGGTCCAGTCCCACGGAGAGGCGGCGCGGGCTGGGGCCACCGTCATCGACCAGTGCCTGAATCTCGACCAGCAGCGGGCGCGAGCCTTCCAGGGTCACCAGCACACAACTGCCGGGTACCGGATCGGTGTGGTGCGACAAGAAAATAGCGCTCGGGTTGGAGACGCCTTTGAGGCCTTTTTCCGTCATCGCAAACACGCCGATCTCGTTGACGGCGCCAAAGCGGTTCTTGATGGCGCGCACGAGGCGGAAGCTGCTGTGCGTGTCGCCCTCAAAATACAGCACGGTGTCCACCATGTGCTCCAGCACGCGCGGGCCGGCCAGTGCCCCTTCCTTGGTCACATGGCCGACCAGGACGACGGCAATGCCGGTGCTTTTGGCCATGCGCGTGAGGTGCGCCGCGCATTCGCGCACCTGGGCCACCGAGCCGGGTGCCGAGCTGAGCTGGTCGGAGTACATGGTCTGGATCGAATCGATCACCACCACAGCGGGCTGCGTGCTCTCGCAAGTGGCCAGAATCTTTTCCAGCTGGATTTCGGACAGCACATTGACCTGGCTGTTGTCGAGCCCCAGGCGCCGCGAGCGCAGCGCCACCTGCGCGCCACTCTCCTCACCCGTCACATACAGCGCAGGCAAACCCTCACGCTGCAGCGCATCGACTGCCTGCAGCAGCAAGGTGGACTTTCCAATGCCCGGATCTCCGCCAATCAGCACCACGCCACCTTCGACAATGCCGCCGCCCAGCACCCGGTCCAGTTCGCTGATACCGCTGGGCGTGCGCGCCACATCTGTGGCTTCGATCGCCGACAGCGGGGTGACCGCCTGCGCTTGGCCGGCATAACCGGTGCGCCCGGTCTGACTCAGGCGGTTCTTGCCACCGCCTGCAGGCTCGGCCGCCGTCTCCACCAGGCTGTTCCAGGCACCGCAGCTCGGGCACTTGCCCAGCCAGCGCGGGCTCGTGCCGCCGCATTCGTTGCAGGTATAAATCGATTTGTCTTTGGCCATGTCACCGCGATTGCTGATACTGCCGCCAATGGTATACGTGCTGGCGGACCGGCACGCGACACCCTGGTTTGAAGGCTTGGTTTAGTATGAAAACCATAGCTGATGGCGCTTGATGGATGGGCGCCAACCATTGATTTTTACCCAAGGAGATTGTAATGAGCGCCCCCCTGACCCTGTACTACGCCCCCGGCACCTGCGCCCAGGCCGTGCTGATTGCGCTGCACGAAGCCGGCGCCGACTTTGAAGCCAAGCGGCTGAATATGGCCGAAGGCGAACAGCGCAGCGCCGCCTATCTGGCCATCAACCCCAAGGGCCGGGTGCCTGCGCTGCACACACCGCAGGGCGTGCTGTCGGAAACACTGGCCCTGCTTCTGTACGTGGCGCAAACCCACCCACAGGCCAGGCTCGCGCCGTTGGACGACCCCTTCCGCCTCGCGCATATGCAGGAATTCAACAGCTTCCTCGCCTCGACCGTACATATCAACCACGCCCATCGCCCCCGTGCAGCACGCTGGGCAGACGACGAGGCCGCGCACAAAGCCATGCAGGCCAAGGTGCCGCAGAACATGCGCGATGCCTTCACCCTCATCGAACAACACTACCTGGGCGACCAGACCTGGGTACTGGGCGACGAGTACTCCGTCGCCGACCCTTACCTCTTCACCATGGCCGGTTGGCTCAAGAGCGACGGCGTCGATATCCAGGAGTTCCCGCGTGTGGCTGCGCATTTCGAGCGCGTCAAGGCCCGGCCTGCGGTGCAGCGGGCGCTGGCTTGAGCCAGACGTCTGGTGGCGGGTGAATGCGATCAGAACGACAGCTTTCAACACCCGACCGATAAACCGATCAACGCTCCTGGCGCCCTGCTGCGGGAGCCTCCCAGCCCGTTCCTGCCCAGTCGTGCTGCGCAGCTTCGCGCTGGTAGAAGCGGGCCAGCGCCTGCGCACCGGCTGCGCTGGGCGCGTGCGCCGCAATGGCCACGCCATACACGGCAGCATAGGCCAGTGGCGCTGGCAGGTCACCGACGATGCGAATACCGCCTGACTGCTGCAGCTCGCTGCGCAATTGCAGGCCCAGCTCGGCATCCCCCCGCGCCACCAATTGCGCCACCTGCGGGCCGAACACCTTGATGCTCTTGGGCAGCACGGTATCCGCCATGCCCAGTTGGGGCAGCAACTGCTTTTCGATGAAGGCGCTGCCTTCTGAAGACGGGTAGGCAATCGCCCGCGCCGACTGCAACAGCGCGCGCACATCCTGCTCGCTCTGCAGTGGCGGGAGTGTTCGGCCCGCCGCCACGGCAGCCGCCAGCGGCGTCTGCACCACCGGCAGCAGGCTGCCCCGCCGCACCAGCCCCTGGGCCTGTAATTGCTCCAGCACCGCAACCGGTGCCACCACCACATCCACCGAGTCGCCTTCCTGCAGATGCGGCGCCATGGCCAGCGCAATGGCTGGAATGGTGCCGTAACCCGTCTCGGTCTGGATCTGCGTGGGAATGATGAGCCGCGCCGCCAACGCCCGATGCACATCGGCAAAGCCCTGAACCATCAGTACCTTGACGGGCAGGCTGGCGAGCGCCTCGTCATCCGGCGTTCGCTGAACACCCGGCCCATCAGACGCACAGCCCGCCAGCACGGCAGCGGCCAGACAGAGCAGGAAAGAGCGGCGGCGGTGCATGGATGGCATGCGTTGATTATGGGCGCAATCCCCCATGATCCCTCACCTCTCAGAAATACCAAATATCTGCCAAATCACCGTCGATATTTCAAACATTCTCGTTCTTCAAACAAAATGACTGAACCCGATATTCAAAGTCGTATCACTGGATCTTTACTGGGATTGGCGCTTGGCGATGCGCTAGGAGCTCCTTATGAAGGCAGCTGGGCAGAGCAATTGCTGTGGCGTGCGTTGGGGCGCACGCGAGATGGCCGAATCCGATTCACCGATGACACACAGATGAGCATCGATCTACTTGAGTCGCTACTTGCGTGTGGTTCCTGGTGCCCCGATGATGCAGCTGCGCGCTTTGCCCACAGCTATCGCTGGAACCGGGGCTATGGGCCTGGCGCCGCCAAAGTCCTCAAACGCATCCGCGCAGGTGTCCCATGGCAAGAAGCACGTCTGCATGTGTTTCCACAGGGCTCATGGGGCAATGGCGGCGCCATGCGTGCGCCAGTCATGGCCTTATGGGCTGGGCAACTTGGTTGCCCTTCGGCGGTGACCCTGGCACGCGAACAAGCGGCCATTACCCATGCCCATGAATTGGCACAGGATGGCGCAGCACTGGTTGCCGCAGCCGTGCATCTGGCATTGTTCATCGAAGTTAGGTCTTTCAAGCCCAGTGGCTGGCCGCAGCAAGTGGCAGAGCAAGCACAGTTGCACTCACGTGCGACGTGGCATCAGCGCCTTAGACAGGCGACCAGTTGGCTTGACGGTTCACAGGATCCCCCCGACGCGAAAGTCGTAGCGCGGGTTCTGGGCAACGGTATAGTCGCCATCGATTCCTGTGTATCTGCCCTCTATGTAGCTGCACGCTTCATGACCCAGGATTTTGATGCCATGCTGCGCTATATCCAGCAGATGCAGGGCGATGTGGACACCATCGCAGCAATGGCAGCAAGTATCTATGGCGCCGCACGCGGCATCACTGCGCTACCCGCCCAGCACTTGCAAGGACTAGAAGGCGAAGCTGCTTTGCGCAAACTTGCAAAGCAGCTTTCTGATCAGACTCAGTTCCCTACCTTCAACGCACGCCAATCAATATAGTTGTCTGCCCGCGTCGGAATCTGCACTTTCTTGGCCGTGGCCCAGGGCGTGATCAGGTTGAACAGCGGGATGTGCGAGATGGCCTGGTGTTCGTTCAGGAGCACCTTTTCAATCAGCTGGTTGCGCAGCTTCAGATCGGTTTCGGTCTTGACCCGCTCGATCATCGCGTCCTGTTGCGGGTTGGATGCACGGCCCAGGTTGAAGTTGCCGTCACCACCGCCGCCTGGCGAGCGGATCAGCGCCTGCAGGCTGTAGTAGGCATCAAACGTGGGTACCGACCAGCCCAGCAGGTAGACACTGGCCTCGTAGCGCTGGATCATCGGAAAATAGGTGGCAAACGGCTGCGTGCGCAGCTTGGCCCTGATACCCACCTTTGCCCATTGCGCGCTGATGGCCTGGCACAGCGCCTCGTCGCTCGGGTAACGGCCCGCAGGGCACGAGAATTCCACTTCGAAGCCATCGGGATAGCCCGCCTGCGCAAGCAGCTTCTTCGATGCCTCCGGGTTGAATGCCAGGCGCTTGTCGACCTGCGGGGTCCAGCCGTTCACATGGTGGGCGATCAAGGTGCCGGTGGGCTGGGCGAGGCCGCGCATCACCACGCGCTGGATGGTGCCCATGTCAATCGCCTGGTAGAGCGCCTGGCGCACGCGCACGTCCTTGAACGGGTTCTTGCCCTTGACGCTGGAATGCTCCAGTTCATCGCGGTACTGGTCCATCCCCAGGAACATGGTGCGGTCCGCTGCCGATTCGAGCACCTGCAGATTGGGCGCCTGCTTGATGCGCTGCAGATCGTTCATGCTCGGGTCGATGATGAAATCGACTTCGCCCGACAACAGCGCTGCCGTGCGCGTGGCATCCGATTTGATGGGCGTGTATACCGCCTCGGTCACATTGGTGGGGTACTTGCCCTTGCCCCACCAGTGAGGGTTGGCCTTGAGGACCAGGCGCGAATCGGGCGACCATGAATCGAGCACGAGTGGTCCGGTGCCCAGGGCATGGCGGTGGGCATAGTTCTCATCCTTGGCCTTGATGTCCTTGGGCACGGTGGAGTTGTTTTTCTCGGCCCAGGGTTTGCTCATGATACGCAGCTCGGTCAGCTGGTTCACCAGCACCGGGTTGGGCACGTCCGAGAAGATATCGACGGTGGTTGGGTTCACCACTTCCACGCGGTCGATGCCCTGCGTATAGACCACGAAACCCGAGGTCTTGGCCTTGGCGCGCTCCAGCGAAAACTTCACGTCATCGGCCGTCAGCGGCGATCCGTCGCTGAAGGTGACGCCTTCGCGCAAGGTGACGCGCAGCTGCTTGGGGTTGATGCGCTCCCATTTGGCGGCCAGCGACGGCTCTGGCTTCTGGGTCTGGCTGTTGTATTCGACCAGCGCCTCATACACCGCACGGTGCACCGAATTGTTGACGCCGACATTCTGCGCATGGATGTCCCAGGACGACAGATCGGCAGAGCGTGTCCAGCGGAAGGTGGACGCCTGAGCGGGCAGCGCCATGGCTGCAAGCGCGCCGGCAACCGCCAGTGCCGATGCCGCCCGGGTCAGGGCCGCTCGGTGCTGCAAGAATGTGGTGGGATACATCACAGATTCCTTCTTATTCATACCAAAACCAAACCCGTACTATGGCAGCGAAACCGCGGGTTACCAACAAACCTTTGGTTGTATCCATATGGTCGGCATCTGCCCGTCAGCGCGAGTCCCGGACATGGGTGACCACCTCGCGCAAGGTGTCTGCCTCGGGCACCCACCAGTCGGCCAACGCTCCGACAGCCACAGCGCATACCAGGGCGCCCAGCAGCGGCTTCCAGGTCAGCTTTACCGCAGAGGCCAGCCAGCCCGCGCGCTCCACACGTACCAGCGCGCGCGCCGTCATCATCGAAAAAGCCAGCTCGACTGCCACCGTCAGCAGTACATCCACCCCGAAGTACAGCCACAGCAGGGCACCGAGGCCAAAAAAGGCCAGCACCAAGCCCGCAAAGACGGCAAGGATCGGCACGATCACGATGCCTTCATCTCCACCGCCAATATCGCCAATGTCCACGCTGTCAACCCAGGAGCCGCTGCCGCCCTGGGGCACATCTGCCGCGCTGCTCCAGTTGCCCGACGCGCCACCGCCGCCAAAATCGCCGCCGCCACCCGACTGCACATCGGAGGTGCCATGGTGGTGGTGCAGATCAGGAAACCCATCAAGAACATCCGGGCCGTCTGCCGAAGACTCCTCGCGCCTGCGCTCGTATGCGTTGCGCACCAGATAGGCTGCCCACAGCCGCAGCACCGCCAGATACACGGCATAACCCACGCCCAGGCTTGCGGCGTAGCGCACCGCCATCGATTCCACCCCCGCCTTCAGCATGGCAGCGGTTACCACCCACATCACCAACAGTACCAGCAAGCCCATGCACAGGCCATGCATGCGCAACCAGTGTTTTTGCTGCAAGGCAGCGGCCATGCGCTGGGGCTGCATGCGCAGCGCCCACCAGCTCGAATAGCGCCGTGCATGGTGGCCGGGGCGGCGTTTGGGTGTTGGTGCCAACGGCTTGAGGGAAGGAGTGAGGACGCCCGCAGTGTAGCAGTGCCGCTGCCGGGCTCAACCCCTTAAGAACGCCAGGCCAGGGCCAATGCGGCAACACCCCCAGACGTGCGCCAGGGTAGTGGCACACACTGCACGCCTGCATCCCAGCCGGCAGGGCGGGCATCCGCTTCTGAAAGCGGCAGGCCAGCGCATTTGAGCCGCGCCTCCAGCTGCGCCCACTGTTGGGCAAAGGCAGCGCGCAAGGCCGTGCCCTGCAGCGGTGCCAGTGCTTGTGCAGCAGGCCCGATGAACTGCCGCGCCACAGCGTGCCATTCGGCGTCATCGCCATCGGCATCGGCGGGCACCGCCTGCACATCCACGCCAATGGCAGCACGATCCGAGCATGCCCACAGTGCAGACGCACCGGCATAGGCGACCGAGAGGCGAATGGCAGCATGCACGCTGCCACCCAGCAGCAGCATCGGTGCCTGGCCGGGCATGCGCTGCACAGACAATTGTCGCGCATCGCACTGCAGTACCTCCGCCAGCGTGCTGCAGATGGACTGGTGCACTGCATGGCGCAGGCTTTCGCGCAAGGATGCTGGCGGCCCCGCAGTGGGCGCCAGGCAAACCGCAAACACCTGCGCCGTGCTCTCACAGGCAGCAGGCAGCGGTACCGCCTGCTGCGCCGCGTTCAGGCCCGCCATGGCGCTGCAGGAGCGCCGTGCCAGCGGGTGCCCGCAGGCAGGTTTTCGCCCTTCATCACCAGGGTCATGGGTCCCAGCTGCGCGCCATCGCCTACCTGGGCGCTGTACAGCACGGTGCAGCGCGCACCAATCGTCACCCGCTCGCCAATGACCACATGGTCGATCTTCATCACCCGGTCTTCAAACAAATGGGTCTGCGGGCACGCAAGCGCGTTCAACTCACTGTGCGCACCCACGGTCACGCAATCGTGCTCGGTGATATCGGTCGTGTCCAGGTAGGCGCTCATGGCGATCCTGCTGCCCATGGCGTTCATGGCCAGATTGAGCAACGGTGTGCCGCGCAGGTAACGCAGGAAGTTGGGGATGGCGATACCTTCATACATGCTGGTGGCCGCTTCGGACAGCCACACAAAGGGCGTCCACATCGGCACCGCCTTTTTGCTGTAGCGCCCCACCAGCAGCCATTTGAACAAGGCCACCGCAAGGAATGCCCCCAGGCCAAACACGATGCCTGCCATGGCCAGATCCAGCACCACCGCACCCCAGCGGCCTGCAGACGCGAGCGGCATGGCATCGAGCACGATGGCGTAGCCCGCGGCAATCACCAGTGCGTGCGGCGCGCCAATGCGGAAGGCCTCGACAAGGCCCCGCCCCAGGATGCGCTTGCGCGAAGGTGCAAAGGTCAGGTGATCGGGGTAGCCCTGCACCACTTCGCGCGCAGGCAGATTCATCGCAGGCGAGCCGATCCAGGTCTGACCGTCCTGCATGTCGGCATTGCGCGGCACAGCCGACATCACACCGATCAGCACGCCTTCAGGAATGGTGGAACCATCAGGTACATAGGCGCCGTTGCCAATGAAACTGCGGCGCGACACCACCGTTGGCTGCACCGTCATATAGCCGCCGTCGATGCGCTCGTCGCCCAGCATCACTGCATCGGCCACAAAGCATTCATCCCCCAGGGTCAGCATGTCGGGCACCACGCCCAGGGCGGTGGACAGCTCGGTGCGCTTGCCCACCTTGGCGCCCAGCATGCGGTACCAGGTGGCCGAATACACGGTGGCATAAATGCCGTGGAGGGTTCCCAGGCTGGCCTCCTGGATCTGGTTGGTGAGCCACTTGCCCAGGTAGCGCTTGCTGTGCACCGACCAGGTGCCCGGCCGCAGCCGGGGCAGCAGCAGGTAGCGGATCAGCGCGGCCACCAGCATGGTGCAGACCACCAGCACCAGGCTGGCGGGCAGCGCCAGCACGAAGAATTTGAAGAAGCGCAGGATGAACGCGCCCAGCGCATCGACCGTGCCGTCTTCGATCAAAGGGCGTACCGAGATCGAATCCACATCCAGCCAGTCGATCAGCAGGAAGGTAGGGAACACTGGCATGAAGAACAGGGTGGCAATCAGCAACCCCCCCATGGCAAACACCAGCATCTCCCAGCTGCGCCAGGCCGCACTGGGCGAGATGCGCTCGGGCATGGCGGTTTCATCAAAAGCCGATACGTGCTGCGCAGGCGAGCCTGCCCACACTGTACGCTCGGGCTGTGCCTGCCCATCGGTCAGAGCGGACTGCCCTTCCAGGTGGGCCCAGTCGCCCAGGCGGGTATTGCCTTCCAGCACCACGTAGGAGCCAATGCAGGCGTTGGCGCCGATATCGATACCGCCTAGCAGCAGCCAGCCGCCTTCGACGCGGGCGTTTTCCAGGTTGACGGCATTGCCCACGCTGGCACCGTCGCCAATGGTCAGCAGATCGGGTGCACGCACCGTGAGCGAACCCAGCACCACTTCCTTGCCCACCCTGGCACCCAGCGCGCGCAGCCATAGCGGGAAGAGCGAGGAGCCGGTGATCATCGCCACCGGCACGGCCTCCACCAGCCGGTCGGCAAACCACCAACGGAAGTAGGTCAGCCCCCACAGCGGATAGCGCCCTGCCCTGAGCCTGCCAGCCACCAGCCATTTGCCCGCCCAGGCCACGGCAAACTCCAACACCGTGGCAATGGCAAATGCCAGCACCGAGATGGCGATGGCAAACGGCACCGAGTCATTTTCGTCGCCGGTGAAGAAGTGATAGGTAAAGAACGGTGCAAGCCACTGCGCCATCTTGATCAGCACCAGAAACGGTATGGCCGCCGCCTGCGCCGCGCCACAGCGCCAGCGGCGCAGCGCAGAGTGCGTGCGAAACGGCCGCTCGGATGCAGGAGCGCTTTCATCGGCCATCGCAGACTGCAAGGCGTCCGCGATGCGGCCAATCTGGCGCTGCTGGTAGATGGTGCTGACCGTGGCCTGCGCAAAGCGCGGGTCGGCGCGCAGCTGCGATGTCAGCCGCGCAGCAAACAGGGAGTGGCCACCCAGATCGCTGAAAAAATCCAGCGACCGGCGTACCGGCTGGCCCGGGAACAGCTTGGCGAGCGCGGCAAACAGCACTTCTTCCGCAGGCGTCTGTGCGGTGTCGGAGTCGGTGCTGTTCACCGCTGCCGCCAGTTCCATGGCCTTGAGTGCCTTGCGGTCGATCTTGCCGGAGGTCAGCCGCGGCATCTCTGCCAGTGCCTCGAAGCGCGCGGGCACCATGTAGGGAGGCAGGCGCTCGGCCAGGGCATTGCGCAAGGTAGTGTGCGTGGGCGGCACCGAGGTGCCCGGCACATCCGTGGGTACATAAAAGGCGACAAGCTGGTCCATGCCGTCGTCACGGCGCAGCAGCACCGCCGTGGTGCCCACGCCCGGCTGCTGGGCCAGTACGGCTTCAATCTCGCCCAGCTCCACGCGAAAGCCCCGGATCTTCACCTGGTCATCGGCCCGGCCCAGGCATTGCATCTGGCCGTGTTCGTCAATGCGCGCCAGATCGCCCGTGCGGTACAGACGCATGTCGTGCGGCCCGGCGGGCCAGGGGTTGTCCAGAAACTTCTCGGCCGTCAGCTCGGGGCGGCCCAGGTAACCGGCAGCCACGCCGGGGCCGGTGATGCACAGCTCGCCCGTCTCGCCCGCTGGCAGGCCCACCAGGGTCGGCGCCGTGCCTGCGGGAAAGCTGTCCGCATCGATCACCTGCACCACCACCATGCTGTAGTTGGGCAGGGGTGTGCCGATGGTGACGGGCTCGCCCGCCTTCAGCTCGGCAAGGCTTGCCGACACCGTGGCTTCGGTCGGCCCATAGGTGTTGAACATCTGGCGCGGCGAACCGGTGCTGGACTGCGCCCAACGCGACACCAGCGCCTCGGGGCACATTTCACCGCCCAGGTTGATGATGCGCAGGTTGGGCACATCGTGGGCAAACAATGCCAACAGCGTAGGAACGGCATGCAGTACCGTCACCTGCTGCTCGACCAGCGCCCGGGGCAGGGCTTCGGGGTCACCCGCAATCTCGCGTGGCGCGATCCACAAGGTGGCGCCCACCAGGTAGCTGATCCAGATTTCCTCGAACGACATGTCGAACGCGACCGAGAAGCCCTGGTAGACCTTGTCGCCCAGACGCACGCCCAGGCGCGCGTTTTCGCTGCGCAGAAAATGGCAGATGCTGCCTTGCGTGATGGCAATGCCTTTGGGCTTGCCCGTCGATCCGCTGGTGTAGATGACATAGGCGGGGTCGCCTGGCTGCGCATGGCTGCGGCGGCGCAGCACGGTGCCGCCCGGCAGCGGCGCCAGCAGTTGCGCGTCATCCAGCATCAAGGCCAGAACACCTGCTTGCGTAAGTCCGTCGCGCGGTGTCTGCTCTGCAATCAATAGCGCTTTGGCCTGTGCGTCGTCCAGACAGGTGGCAATGCGCTCCGGTGGGGTTTCGCTGTCGAACGGCAGCCAGGCAGCCCCGGTCTTGGCGATGGCCAACTGCAGGGTGAGCAGCGCAATGCCGCGCGGCAGCCACAGTCCCACCATATCGCCAGGGCCGATACCCGCCTCAATCAGCCGATGCGCGGCGCGGCTGGCGTCGGCATCGAGCTGTGCGTAGCTCAACTGCTGGCCGCCAGCGATCAGCGCCGTGGTTTCCGGGTGGGCATAGGCGGTGGCTTCAAACAGGTCGGCCAGCACTTCGTGGCGCAACAGATCGGGCCGCTCGGGCCCACGCAAAACAACGGTCTCGGACATGAATACAATGCCAGGCGCCTGCACAGGCGCAACCGTGCGCCTTCGTGGTCTGCAAGAACGCCCAAAAATGGGGCATTGCGCATTATGGAACGGCGATAAAATACTTTGAATATAAGCAGCCTTCCGATCACAGATTGCTTGCAATGCTGAGGATTTGGCGCAACGCTGGGTCTGGCCAGTCCGGCAGGCATTAAGCGCTGCTTAATGTGCGCCAGAGTCTGCAGGCAAAACTTGCGCAGCCGACCACCCGCCCCCCAGTGCGCGGTACAGGGCAATCAGGTTGTCCATCTGGCTTTGGCGCAGGTTGATGACTTCGATCTCCGCCTGAAACAGGTTGCGCTGGGCATCGATCTGCTCCAGGTACGACGCGTAGCCTGCGTCATAGCGGTCCTTGGCATAGCCATAGGTTTGCGCCAGCACGGCGCGGCGGCGCTTGGCCGTCTGCAATTGCACATCCAGTCGATCCACACCCACGAGGGCGTTTTCCACATCGCCCAAAGCTGACAGAACCGCGCCCCGGTAGGCGTAGGCCGCCTGGTCGCGCTGCGCAGTGGCCGTGCCGTACTGCGCGTCGAGCCGCCCCCCATCGAACAATGGGGCGAGCGCACTTGCGCCCAGGCTCCAGACATTGATCGGGTTGTAGCCGAGGGCATTGACAAACAGGCGCCCCGCACTGGCGCTGAGGCTGACCTGCGGCAAGTAGGCCGCGCGGCTGGCGCGCAGATTGGAATCGCAGGCGGCCAGGGCCAGTTCCGCCTGCACCAGGTCAGGCCGGCGGCGCAGCAGCTCGGACGGCAGACTGGCCGGTACCGCAGGCACCGCCAGGGCGGCAAAGGCCTTGCCATCGGCCTGCGCTGTATCGCGCCGCGCAGGCACATCGCCTGCCAGCAGTTGCAAGGCATTGAACTGGCGCGCAATGGCCATCTCCAGCGCGGGAATCTGCTGCTGCACCGATTCCATCTCGGCCTGCGCCTGCGTTACCTGCAGTTTGGAGATGTAGCCGACCGATTCCTGGTCCTGCGCCAGCTGCAAGGCCTGGCGCCGGGTATGCAGTGTTTGGCGTGTCTGGGCCAGCTGGGCTTCGCGCGCCAGCAGGTCCACATAGGTCTGCGCCGTGGTGGCGGCCACCGTCAGTGCCACGGCGTCGCGGTCGGCCTGGGTGGCACGGTACTGCAGATCGGCGGTGCTGGCCCTGTCCGCAAGGCGCCCCCACAGATCAGGCTCCCAGCTCGCCTGCAGTTGCGGCTGCAGGCTGCGCGAGGTGGTGATACCCACGGGCGTCAAGGTATGCGTCACCCCGGCGCTGGCGCCCAGGTTGAGGCTGGGCAGCAGCGCAGCGTCGGCCGCCTGCAACTGCGCGCGCGCTGCCGCCACGCGCGTACCGGCCACCTGCAGGTTGGCGTTGCGTGCCAGCGCTGCCTCCACATGGCGGCTCAACTCGGCATCGCCCAGCGCCTGCCACCACTGCGCCGCAATGGGGGTGGATGTGCCCTGATCGCCTTCGCCCTGGTAGGCCCAGCGGGTAGGCAGGCCTGCACGGCTGTCTGGTGGCGCCTGGCGCAGTGCAGGCGCGCAGCCGCTGAGCAAGGCCGCAGCTATGAGGGGGCTAAAAAAGAAGAGCGTGCGCTTGCTGCTGATCACTTTACCGCTCCTGTTTTTGCAGCTTTTTCCTTGGCGGCCTGCTCGGCGGCGCGGGTGTCGACGGATACCTCCACCGACATGCCCGGGCGCAGGCGCGCGGCCAGCTCCTGATCGGCATCGATCGCAATGCGGATAGGCAGGCGCTGCACGATCTTGATGAAGTTGCCCGAAGCGTTGTCGGCCTTGATCACGCTGAACTCCGAACCCGTTGCGGGTGCAATCTGTTCGATGTAGCCGTTCAGCTTCCCGCCCTCCAAGGCATCGACCGTGAAGCTGGCCCGCTGGCCGACGTGCATGTGCGCGGTCTGCGTTTCCTTGAAATTGGCCACCACCCACAGCTTGTCGGGCACCAGAAACAGCAGCTGCGAGCCCGCCGCCACATACTGGCCGGTGCGCACCGACGACTCGCTCACCTGCCCATCGCGCGGCGCACGCACCACGGTGTTGTCCAGGTCGATCTGGGCCAGCCCCAGCTGGGCTTCGGCGGCCTTGACCTGCGCCTCCAGGCTGGCGCGCGCCACCTGGGTGGATTTGATGGACTGCTCGCCGATATGGATGTCGGCCTCGGCCTTTTCCACATTGGCCTTGGCCAGCTGCGAGGTGGCACGCGACTGGTCGCGCTCGCGCAACGACACCGAGCCCTTGGCGGCCAGCTCTTCCACGCGCTGCAGATCTGCAGCGGCGCGGCGCGACTCTGCGGCAACAGCAGACAGGCTGGCCTTGCGCGCGCCCAGGTTGGCGCGGTTTTGCGCCTGGGTCTGGTCGGAATTGGCCAGCTGCGCGCGGGCGTTGTCGAGCTGCGCCCGGGCCTGTGCCACCTTCTCCTGGTAGATACGGTCGTCAATGCGCAGCAGTACATCGCCCTGCTTCACATGGCCGAAATCGGCCACGTTCACTTCATTCACATAACCACTCACCTGCGGTGCCAGCACGGTGATCTGGCCCCGCACGTAGGCGTTGTCGGTGCGCATGGTAGAAGACGCGAAAGGCGGCAGTTTCCAGGCCCAGAGCACCAGCAGAATGCCAACCACCGCCACCAGCAGCATCAGGCCGATGGCCTTGAAGCTGGGACGGATCAGCTTGGCGGTGGGGGAAGGTGCCGCCACAGGTGCGGCAGGAGCAGGAGCGGCAGGGGCTGCCGATGGGGTAGAGGGTGTGGATACAGGATTTGTCATTGTTTTATTTGCTTTGGACGCACGGATTCAAAAGGAGGCCTCAGCAACAGCCCGCGCCGCGCGGCGACCGCCCAGCCAGGCCAGAAAGCGCAGGCGCAGCGCGCGGTAAAGGGCCCAGCCCAGAAAGCTGAGCGCCATGGTGCCGATCACGCGGAACACGTCGTTGAAGGCCAGCACAGCCGCCTCGCGCTTGACGGTCTGCGCCAATTGCGCACGGCTTTGGGCGTTGCGCTGCACGGGGTCGGTGATGAGCTTGCTGTAGCTGGCCTGGGTTTGGGCCAGGCGCTGGTTGACCAGCGCATCGGTGGCAGGCATTTCGCGCGCAATGGCCTGGGTATACACCTGAGCGCGCGCCTGCTGGATGGTGCCCAGCAGGGCAGAGCCCATCAGCCCGCCCACGCTCTGGGTAACGGAGAACAGCACGATGAAGGTGATCATGTGGTCTGCGCCCTGGCTCATGGCATGCTTGAAGCCGATCATCATCAGCGGCCCCATGAACAGTGCTGCAGCGCAGGACACCAGAAACTGGCTGAAGAAGAAATCGTGCGGGCGGCTCTGGCTGGTGGAATGCAGATCCAGATAGCCGCCAATGCTGATCAGCAGGATGGACACCAGAATCTGCGGCAGGATGGTATTGGCGCTGAAGGTGAGCGCCCCGGCGACCACGCCCACCAGCATGCCCGCCAGAATCACGCCGTACAGGGGTTGAAGCTGATCCGAGGTGAGGCCCATGGCCCGCAGCAGGCCGATCACGCCATAGTTCTGCTCCGAAATCATGAAGCGCATCAACAGCGCACCGGCCATGAACATCAATGTAGAAGGATGCAGCAGCCAGCGCAGCTGAATCAGCGGCGTGCGTCGGCTGTATTCCAGAATACCCGCCAGCGTGAACAGCACGATCGATGCAATCAAGGCATAGGCCAGCCAGGGCGCATTCAGCCACCAGGCATTCACGCCCTGGGCCAGCACCGCGCACAGCAGGGCCACGGCGGGCGCCACCAGGGCGAAGGTCAGCAGATCAAGCGGCTCGAACACATGGATCTGCATGCCCTTGGGCAGCTTGAGCAGCACCACCGCCGCAAACGCCAGCAGGGCCAGGCCCGCTTCAAAGGCATAGAGATGGGGCCAGGGATTGATGGTGACCAACGCTGGCGAAAGCACCCAGGCCAGAGGCACGGCCACCGACGACATGTTCATCGCCAGAATCAGCGCCGCCGGAATACGCGCCATCGGCAGGCCCTGCATCACATACATCACGGCGAGCGACGTGGTGGTGGCGCCTGCAAAGCCGCTGACACCTCGCACTACCAGCGACATGGTGTAGCCCTCGACAAATACGTGGGCCAGCGCCAGCACCGCATAAATACCCAGCCCCCATTCGGCAAAAACGCGCAGGCCCAGTTGCTGGCGCGATTTGAAGACGAGCAGATTGGCTGTCACGTTCACCATCACATAGGCAGCGGGCAGCCAGGCGGCCTCGACCTGGGTGAGCCCCAATTGGCCCTGAATGGCCGTGAGGTTGGCAGTCACCAGGCCATTGCCCAGCCCCCCCACGAGGCCCACAAACAGACCCACCGCCACATAGGCCAGACGCCGCGCCAGCGAGTGGTGCAGGCGCGCGGGAGAGCCGGGCATCGCAGGGCGCTCGTGCTCTTCCCAGTCGGGGGGCTGCTCCACGTAACGGTATTGCATGGTTAGCGCGCCTCTTGCGCTGCGGGCCGCAGCCCTTCGGTGATCAGGAGCCAGGCACGGTCGCTCAGCGCCAGACGCTCCTGCGGCGTCTGGCCGCGCCGCGCGGCGCTGAACATGCCCACGATCAACAGCAGGTCGGCGGGCTGCAGATCGGCCCGGCACAGGCCCGCCTGCACGGCGCGCGAGAGCAGCGGCTCGACGACGCCCAGCAGGCGTTCGCGCAGGTCCTGCACCAGCGGGTTGTCCTGCGGCAGCGAGCGCCAGTAATCCGTCACCGGCACGGTCAGCACCGCTTCGCGCGCCCACAGGCGCAGAAATTCGAACAGCGCGCCGTCGCCTTCACTGACCTGCAGCCGCCGGGCCTTTTCGTCCAGACGGTCCACGATGTGCCACAGCAGCGCAGCAATCAAGGCAGTACGGTCCGCAAAATTGCGGTAGAGCGTGGTGCGACTGACGCCGGCGCGCTCGGCCACCACGTCCAGCGCCACGGTCACACCCTGCTCGGTGAATACGTGCAGGGCCGCTTCCAGCAGCTGGCTGCGGTGGGCCAGCGCATCGCTGCGGGGTTGGCGTTCTCGGGTGTTCATAGGTATGCAAATGGTTTATCCGTACAAAACTGTACGTTAAACGGCATATCTCTGCACTAACCCTGTTGCAGCCAGGGAAAACCCGCATTCATTCAAAGGCTTCAGCAACTATCAAAAAAATAGCTGCTGGTGCCCACTCATTGGGCGCCAGGCAGCTTTATGGCTCGGATGAATGGAGGTTAGCGGCCGTCGACCACCATCGGCACGCGCGGGGCCACTGCACACATCAGTTCGTAGCCCACGGTGCCTGCCGCCTGCGCCACTTCGTCGATGGGAAGCACGGCGCCATTCGAGGCACGGCCCCACATCGTGACCTCGCTGCCAAAGCCCGCATCGGCAATGCCTGTCAGGTCCACCGTGATCATGTCCATGCTGACACGGCCCACGAGGCGTGAGCGCTGGCCATTCACCAGCACCGGCGTGCCGGTGCCGCAGTGGCGCGGGTAGCCGTCGGCATAGCCGCAGGCGACAACGCCGATGCGCATGGGCTGCTCGGCGGTAAAGCGCGAGCCATAGCCCACGGTGTCCCCCGGCTGGAGGTTCTGCACCCCGATCACCTTGGTGGACAGGGTCATCGTCGGCTGCAGGCCCCAGTCATCCACGGTTTTTTCGGGGAAATCCGGCGCGCTGCCGTACAGCAAAATGCCGCCGCGCACCCAGTCGCCGCGTGCCTGGGCGGGCATGTCGGGGTAGCGCAGCATGGCAGCGCTGTTGCAGATGGAGCGCTCACCGGGCAGATCGCGGGTGGTTTCTTCAAACATGGCAAGCTGGAGGCCGATGCCCTTGGCGGAATCGGCATCGCTGAAATGGGTCATGAACGAGATTTCGTCCACCTGGGGCAGCGCATTGAGGCGTGCCCAGGCCGAGCGGTAGCGATCGGGCGTGAAGCCCAGGCGGTTCATGCCCGAGTTCATCTTCAGGAAGACGCGGTGCGGCTGCTGCGTCTTGTGGGCGGCCAGCCAGTCGATCTGCTGGTCGCAGTGCACGGCGTGCCACAGGTTCAGGCGCGAGCACAGTTCCAGATCGCGCGCGTCAAAAACGCCTTCAAGCAGCAAAATAGGCCCGCGCCAGCCCAGATTGCGGATGCGTTCAGCCTCCGAAGGCTCCAGCAGCGCAAAACCATCGGCGGCGCGCATGCCCTCAAACACGTTTTCAATACCATGGCCGTAAGCGTTCGCTTTCACCACGCACCATAATCTGGCGTCATGTGCGGCCTGTCTGGCGCGCGCCAGGTTATGTTGCACAGCAGCGGTATGAATGGTGGCTAGAATGGGACGCGGCATGGAGAAGACTCACAACAAGACAATGGAAAACCTCAGGGGCGTTGTCACCGGTGCCCTGCAGCGGCGCGAAGAGATCGTCCGCTGACACAAGCCAGCAAATCGCAGATTTGCGGTTGAGACCAAGCGCCGGGCCACGTCAGGCCGGGCAGCGTCAGGCGAAGCCGCAGGCAGTACAAAACCGTACGAAAAGGCCAGGCGCCCCCGACGTAGCAACGACATACAAGGGTTGTGTTAGCGGATCTAAGTGAAAACGCCTTGATATTCTGGCACCTTGCCGGCCACCCTGCGTGCTATAACCACGCCTGCTTGCCCGCAGCTTGCATATATTTCTCGCGCCATTAGCCCACCTTATCTTTCTCCTATCGAATGAAGCGCGGTTTCTACACCATCATGTCGGCGCAGTTTTTCAGCTCGCTGGCCGACAATGCACTGTTCGTGGCGGCGGTTGACCTGTTGATCAATGCCGGCGCTCCCGAGTGGCAGCGCGCCGCCCTGGTGCCCATGTTTGCCCTGTTCTACGTGGTGCTGGCGCCTTTTGTGGGTGCATTTGCCGATGCGTATCCCAAGGGCAAGGTCATGTTTGTCAGCAACGCCATCAAGGTGGTGGGATGCTTTCTGATGCTGTTCGGCTCCCATCCGCTGATGGCCTACGCCGTGGTGGGCCTGGGAGCGGCCGCTTACTCTCCCGCCAAGTACGGCATCCTGACCGAGCTGCTGCCCCCCAGCCAGCTGGTGCGTGCCAATGGCTGGATCGAGGGGCTGACGATCACCTCCATCATCCTGGGCGTGCTGCTGGGCGGGCAACTGGTGGGTGTGCAGGTGTCGAGCTGGCTGCTGTCGTTCGATCTACCGCTGATCGATACCCCCATCGACACACCGTCGGAAGCTGCCATCTGCGTGATCGGCCTTCTGTACGCCATCGCCGCCTGGTTCAACACCCGCATTCCGCGCACCAACACAGAGCTGGTGCCGCTGCGCCAGGATGCGTCGCGCAGCATGGCCTCCAACATCATGGACCTGCTGCCCGACTTCTGGCAGTGCAATGGTCGCCTATGGCGAGACAAGCTCGGCCAGATCTCGCTCGCCACCACCACCTTGTTCTGGGGGGTTTCCGGCAACCTGCGCTACATCGTGCTGGCCTGGAGCGCCGTGGCCCTGGGCTACAGCACCACCAAGGCGTCGGCGCTGGTGGGCGTGGTCGCCATCGGCACGGCCGTAGGCGCGGTGCTGGCATCGATGCGCATGAAGCTCGATGGCGCCACCAAGGTCATCCCGCTGGGCATCGCCATGGGCTTGCTGGTGGTGTGCATGAACTTCATCCACAACATCTGGCTGGCCGTACCCTTCCTCATCGTGCTGGGTGGCCTGGGCGGGTTCCTCGTGGTTCCAATGAATGCCCTGCTGCAGCACCGCGGCCACAACCTGATGGGCTCGGGCCGCTCAATTGCCGTGCAGAACTTCAACGAGCAGGCCTGCATCCTGGCGCTGGGCGTGGTCTACAGCCTGTTCACCAAGATGGGCCTGTCGGCCTATGGCGCCATCACCTGCTTCGGCCTGCTGGTCGCGGGCATCATGTGGCTGATTGGCCTGTGGCACCGGCATAATTGCAAACAGCACACGCAAGAGGTCGAGCGGCTGCTTGATATCGCCCGCAACGACCACTGCCACTAGCAGGCGAGAGGCGGAAAACGGCAGGCCGCAGGCATTGCCATGCACTGCCATACCGTGGCCACGGGCCATTACCACTACAAAATATATAGCTAATAGCGCTTGACAGACGGGCGCAAGCACCGTTTTTCATGCAAACTGCGCTGCCCTTTCTCGCCCTGATGACCAATGCCCTGATCTGGGGCACGATCTGGTGGCCCTTCCGCCAGCTGCAAGCGCTGGGCGTGCACCCGGTGCTGGGCACGGCGCTGGTGTATCTCATCCTGTTCTGCGGCCTGCTGCTGCTCAAGCCCCATGCGGCAGGCATTGCGCGGCGCCACCCCTTGCTGCTGCTGCTCGCCTTCACCTCGGGCACCACCAATGTGCTGTTCAACTGGGCGGCCACCACGGGCGATGTGGTGCGCGTGGTGCTGCTGTTCTATTTGATGCCCGCCTGGTCGGTCTTGCTGGCCTGGTACTTTCTGGGTGAAAAACCCAACAAGTACTCTATCCTGCGCCTCTTCCTTGCCTTCAGCGGCGTGCTGATCGTGATGATTCCGCCTGGCGCCACCTGGGCGAGCCTGACGGCCAACCTCTCCCTGCCCGACCTGCTGGCCATTGCGGGCGGCTTTACCTTTGCCGGAACCAATGTCGTCCTGCGCAGCCAGTACAAGGTGCCGGGTGAGGCGCGCATGCTTGCCATGTTCTTTGGCGGCGTGATCGCTGCCGGGCTGATGTCGCTCCTGGGTCTCTACCTGGGCCGCATTTCGCCTCTGCCCGCGCTGCAATGGGGCTGGCCGCTGATGGTGCTGGTGGTGGCTGTGCTCATCATGCTCAGCAACTGGACGCTGCAATACGGCGCTTCGCGCCTTGCTGCCACCACGGCGGCCGTGGTGATGCTGTCCGAAGTGGTATTTGCCAGCGCGTCGAACGTGCTGATCGAAGGCGCCGTGCTCTCGGGCCGCCTGCTGCTGGGCGGCGCGCTGGTGCTGTCGGCATCGCTGATTGCAGCCATTGAATCCAAGCTGCCGTAACATGCGGGCATGGCGCCCAACACCACCCACTCCGTCAAAGATTTTGTTCTGCATGATGCCAGCGCACAGCCCGTGCCGCTGTCGCGCTACCAAAATCAGGTCCTGCTGATCGTCAACACTGCCACGGCCTGCGGCTTCACGCCGCAACTGGCGGGACTGGAGGCGCTGCAGCAGCAATACGGCGCCCAGGGCCTGCAGGTATTGGGTGTGCCGTGCAACCAGTTTGGCGCACAGGCGCCGGGCAGCAATGCCGAGATTGCGCAGTTTTGCGAGGCTCGCTTTGCAACCAGCTTTCCCAGCCTGGCCAAGGTGGAAGTGAATGGCCCGCACACCGATGCACTGTTTGCCTGGCTCAAGGCCCAGGCGCCGGGGGTGCTGGGTGGCCGCATTCTGTGGAACTTCACCAAGTTTCTGGTGGGGCGCGATGGCCGCACGGTGCAGCGCTTTGCGCCGATGACCAAACCCGCCAGGCTGCAGGCGGCGATTGAGCGGGCGCTGTCGGCCCGCTGAGGCACGACATGAAGCACAAGGCGCGAGAGCGCCCTGTGTCTGGCCTCTATTCCAGAGTCACCGACTCCAGGCCTGCCGCGATGCTGACGAGGCCGACAATCACGCACACCGCGCCCCAGAACTTGCGCAGCCAACGGCGACGGGAGGGGGTGGGGGACATAGGCTTCTCCTGGTTGCTGCCAGTGTACGCGGCAGCAACCACTGCATCAAGCGTGTTTTTGATATGAAAATAGCTGCTGGTGCTCATTGGTAGAGCGCCAGCAGCTAATATTTTTGGAGCAATAGACGCTTTGCTGTCTATTGTGTGTGCTGCTTATTCGGCAGCGGCTTCGCCGTCTTCTACAGACTCAGCTGCCACAGGGGCTGCCGGGGCTGCAGCAGGCGCCGCGGCAATGGCCTTGATCTGGGCAGCGCGTTGCAGGTGGCGCTCGGCAGCGGCTGGGTGCATGCCGTACATGTCAGCAAACTCGGCCACGCTCTTGCCGCTGGCAGCGTGGGCAGTAGCCAGCGCCTCGGCCTTGGCATCGAATTCGGCCACTTCCTGCATGGCAGCGCCAAGCAGAGCCTGGGTGGCTTCGTCCTTCACCTGCACACGCTCCAGGAAGGCGTCGCGCGACAGGTTGGAGGCGATGTAGGCCATGCCCATGCGGCGACGCAGCTTGACCTGCAGGTCTTCACCGTCACGCGGCTTGCGGCGGCGGAAAGCCTCGACCAGCGCGTGGAACACGTGCTCGGGTGCCATGGCTTCCACCACATTGCCTTGCAGATCGTGGCGCGGCTGGCCCATGGCCACGGCGTTCAGGTAGCGCGTGGAGCGCGTGTGCAGGCCCAGCGCCACCTTCAGCTCGTTCTTGTCGAACGCGTCGGGGTGGGCAGCCATCAGATCCTGAAAGATGCCGCGCTTGAGCGGCAGCGGCTGCTCGCCAAAGAGCGCCGGGTACATGCCAGCCAGCTTTTCGACCACCGGGTGGCGTGGGCGGGGAGGCGCCTTGGGCGCGGCAGGGGCCGCATCGCGGCGTGGGCCACGGGGGCCTTGGCCTGCGCCATCGCGGCGGGCACCGTTGCCGGGCTTGTTGCTGCGGCGTGGCTGCTCAGGGCGTTGGCCGGTGCGCGCAGGGCGCTCGCCTGCAGCGCGCTCCTGACGGGGGGCCGCAGCGGGGGCTTCAGCCTCTGCAGGCGCTTCTACCACTTCGAGGGCATGGCCCTTGGTGGCAGCGCGCAGCGCATCTGCCATGGCGGAATTCAGCAGTTGCTTGCCACCTGCGGGGCGGTCGGCGCGCGGCTCGCGGCGCTCTTGCTTGCGTTGGCCCTGGTGACGCGTATCACCGCCCGCTGCGGGCGCCGCCGGAGCTGCTTGCGCCGGTGCGGAGGCATCAGAAGGGGTGTTGGAGGTCGGTTCGGTCATATCAACAGGGCTTGCACAGAAAAAAGTGCAGACCCGCCATCAGCGGCTGCACTGGTATAAGTTCGTAAACACGTTCTAAAGCAAAACGCCTTGGTCACCCAAGGCAGGACTGCAAGTATAACGAATCACTATTCGTCACCAAGTAAGCAGCTGCAAACTTGAGAGGGGTTTGTGGCGACCCGCCAGCGGGCCGTCGGCGCGTCAATACGTGCCCGGGTACTCTCCGCCGTCGATCAGCCAGCTTTGGCCGGTGATGTACCCGGTATGGGCGGATGCGAGGTAGGCAATCAGCGCGCCCACCTCGTCAGGCCTGCCAAAGCGGCCTGCGGGGTTGCCGGCCTCGCGGCTTCTGCGCACCTCGTCCGCTGGTTTTCCGGTCTGCCGGGCGAGCTTGTCGATGTGGCGCGCCTGGGCATCGGTATCGAATGCACCGGGCAGCACGTTGTTAATGGTGACGTTGTGGCGCACCGTCTGGCGCGCCAGGCCCGCCACGAAGCCCACCAGGCCCGAACGCGCGCCGTTGGACAGGCCCAGCTCCGCATGCGCGACCTTCACGCTGCGCGAGACGATGTTGATGATGCGGCCATAGCGGCGCTCCTGCATGCCATCAACCACGCGGCGGATCATGTCGATGGGGCCGACCATCATCATGTCCAGCGCCTGGTGCCAGGTCTCCTGCGTCCATTCGCGAAAATCCCCGGGCGGGTAGCCGTCGGAGTTGTTCACCAGGATATCGGGCTGCGGGCAGGCTGCCAGCGCGGCTTCGCGCCCGGCGTTGCTGGTGATGTCTGCCACCACGTAGCGCACGGTGCGGCCGCAATCCTGCGACAGCGCCTGCGCAGCGCCCTGCAAGGTGGCCTCGGTGCGCGCAGCAATCACCACATCCGCCCCTTCCAACGCAAGGCAGCGCGCCGCTGCATAGCCCATGCCCTTGCTGCCGCCCCATACCAGTGCGGATTTACCGCTCAGTCCCAGATCCATGCTCACTCCTCGTTCATTTCAGCCACCGTGGCCGCTTCGTTCTGGAAGATGAAGCTGTCGCTGTATATCTTGTCCATGGCCGCCCCTGACAGCGCCACCACGGCCTTGGCGTCAGCGATCATGTGGGGCGATCCGCACAGGTAGATCGAATGCTCGGACAGGTCGCCGAAATCTTCGGCAATCGCATCCTGCACATAGCCCCGGCGACCCGTCCAGCGGTCCGATGCCCGCGAGAGCACGGGTACAAACGTGAACTCGTACAGGTGGCCCGCCCAGGCCTCGATTTCATCCAGGAGGTACAGATCGGCTTCGCAGCGCATGCCCCAGTAGAAGTGGATAGGCGGGCAATCCTCATCGTCCAGCAGCGACTCCAGTATGGCCTTGATCGGCGCAAAGCCGGTGCCGGTGGCGGCAAACACCATGGGCTGGTAGTCGCTTGCGTGGTAGCAGAAGGTGCCGTGCGGCAGCTCTACATCGAACACATCGCCGGGCTGGGCGCTGGCCAGCACGCCTTCGGTAAAGCGGCCACCCGCAATCTTGCGTATGTGCAGCGTGACGCGATTGCCCTGCGGCGGCGTCGCCATCGAAAAGCTGCGGTGCTCGCCATCGGCCAGGCAGATGTTGAGGTACTGCCCGGCCGCATACTGCACACCATGGCCTTCGGGAAGGTCGAGCGCCAGGTGGTAGATATCGGGCGTGTGCATGCGCAGCTCGGCCACCGTGGCACGCAGCATGGTCGGCGGCGAGCAGGCCGGGCCGGTTTCCACGCTGATGACCAGGTCCGACTGCGCACGCGCCTGGCAGGCCAGTGCGTAGCCCTGCGCATGCTCTTCCTCCGCCATGGCCAGCGGCAATTCGCCGTCGGCATAGGCAAAACGGCCCTCTTCCACCTTCATGCGACAGGTGCCGCAGCCGCCAAAGGTGCAGTCGTGCGGCAGGCTCACGCCCTGGCGCGTGGCGGCGTCCAGCACCGACTCGTCCGCGCCTACCTCAAACGATTGCTGCGTCTGCAGCCACAGTACGTGGTAGTTCATTGCACACCCCGCGCTCCATTGGTTCAATATGGCTCTAGCGCCCAACTGGCAAGCGCCATTAGCTCACTTTTTGATATCAGCCTGTACCACCACGTCGGCAGCGGCGCCCAGGTGCTCGCGCAGCGCCTGCAAGGCCGCCACACCGCAGGCGGTGTCCTGCTCGCCGTTGCCGCCCGACAGGCCCACGCCGCCGATCACTTCGCCATTGACGACGATGGGGTAGCCCCCGACAAAGACCGCAAACTTGCCTTCAAAGCTCCACTGAATACCGAAGGCTTCGTTGCCCGGCAGGGCGGGGCCGTTGGGTGCCGTGTTGAACAGATGCGTCGAGCGCTTGTGGCCGGCAGCGGTGAAGGCCTTGTTCCACGCAATCTGCGGGCCGGTGACACGGGCGCCGTCCATGCGTTCGAGCACCAGCGGAAAGCCGCCTTCATCGGTGATGCAGACGGATTCGGGCACGCCGATCTCCTGGGCCTTGGCCAGGGCTGCGCGGGCCATCACGCGGGCTTCTTCCAGTTCGAGTTTCAGTGCGGATTTCATAGGTGTATTCCTTTTCTTGGGACGGCTGTCGCGCCGCTCAGACGCCGCGGTACACGGTCTTGACCTGGGTGAAGAACTCCAGCCCGGCACGGCCCGACTCGCGGAAGGTCGATGTGCTGGAGTTCTTCAGCCCGCCAAAGGGCGCATTCACCAGGTTGCCGGTGGTGGTGCGGTTGATCTTGACGGTGCCGGACTGGATCTCGTTCGTGAACACGTGCATATAGCGCGGGTTGTTCGTCACGATGCTGGCCGACAGGCCGTATTCAGTGTCATTGGCCGTGGCCAGGGCTTCATTGAAATCGGCCACCTCGATGATGGCCAGCACCGGGCCGAAGATTTCTTCCTGGGCGATGCGCATGCTGTTTTTCACATCGGTGAACACGGCAGGCGAGACGTAGTAGCCATGCTCGAACGCCGGGCCCGTCAGGCGATCGCCGCCGCACAGCAGGCGCGCTTCGCCCTTGCCGATGGCGATGTACCGGAGTACGGTCTGCAACTGCTTTTCGGTCGCCAGCGGCCCCAGGTCCATGCCCGACTCCATGCCGTCACCGATCTTGAGCGCCGCCACGCGGGCGAGCAGTTTCTCGGTAAAGGCCGCCTTGACGCTGGGCACCACCAGAATGCGGCTGGTGCCGGTGCAGGCCTGGCCGGTGAGCGAGAAACCGCCCTTGACCGCCAGGTCAACAGCCAGGTCCAGATCGGCGTCTTCCATCACGAGCAGCGGGTTCTTGCCGCCCAGCTCCATCTGCAGGCGGGTCGTCAGGTGCACGGTGCGGTGGATCTGCGCGCCCGCCGTGGTCGAGCCCGTGAACGAGATCGCGCGAATATTGCTGGAATTGGTGATGACCGGCCCCACCTCGCCAGCGCGCCCTGTGACGCAGTTGACCACGCCTGCAGGAATGCCCGCCTTCTCCAGCGCTTCCACCAGGCGGATGCCCGAGAGCGGCGCATCGGACGAAGGCTTGAACACCACGGTATTGCCGGTGATCAGCGCCGGAGCCAGCTTGCGCGCAGGAATCGAGGCGGGAAAGTTCCACGGCGAGATGACCGTGACCACGCCCAGCGGCTCGCGGTGGCTGAACACATGCATGTTCGGGTCGTCCTGCGGGTAGGTCTCGCCGCCGTAGGTCTGGCCTTCGGTGGCGTAGAAGCGGAAGGTCTGCGCGCTGCGCAGAAACTCGTCCTTGGCCTGGGCAAACTGCTTGCCTTCCTCGCGCGTCAGGTCCTTGGCGAACTGCACGGCGTTCTGCTCCAGGTAGGCCGCCGCGTCATTGAGGATCTTGGCGCGTTTGCCAATCGGCGTCCTGCGCCAGCCATCAAAGGCCTTTTGCGCAGCCTGAACGGCAGCTTCGGCGTCGGCGGGGCCCGAAGCCTGGAAGCGGCCGACCACATCACGGGTATCGGCAGGGTTGAGGTTGTCAAAGGTGCTGCCCAGAAGGCAAGGCACCCAGGCGCCGTCGATGTAGTTCAAAAACGTGTGGACTGTGTCAGCCATGGTGGTTGTTTTTGTGTGATGTGGAGAAGTGGGCCACTGCAGGCAGTGGAGTTCGGGCCTGGGCCCGCCGATGGCCAAGGTGCATGCCGTCTCTCCATCCGCCGGGCACGCGCAGGTGCTGCGCGGCCGGAAGGGTTGCAGTCAGATGGAGAAAGAGACGAATCAGGCAGCCAGCAGCTCTTCTGCGGGAATCTGCAGATCCTTGGCCACGTAGTCGTGGTAGAGCGCCGTGGTGTAGAGCAAGCGCATCTGGGCGCCGATTTCGCAGATGCGCAGGCACTTGGCTTGCAGCTCCGGCGTATTGGCGTGCTCCAGCACGATCTGGTAGCCGCGCTCGCCATGGATTTCGTCCGAGACGATGTGCAGGTCGAAGAACTCGACATCCTCGTCGGAGAAGCCGTATTTCTCGCGCAGCGTCGGGGTCTGCTTGCGGTAGATGGAGGGCACCTGCGATTCGAGGCCGACCACGAGGCCCGCAACCGCCACCACCGGGTCTTCGCGCATCGCCACGGCATAGCACCATGACTGCAGGCCACGGGTAGTGGGCGACATGTTGTCGGGGTTGACCACGCGCTCGCGGGTGGTGCCACAGGCCTCGGCAAAGCGGATCAGCAGATCGGTGTGGCGGTCGCCACCGATTTCCTCTTCATACATGTTGGCCAGCAGGAAGTCCTTGGCCTCGGTCATGTGGTCTGGCGTGCGGGCATACAGGTATCCCAGGTAATCGGCAAATGGGCCGACGTAGTGGTAGTGGTTTTCGGCCCAGCGAGCCAGATGCTCGCGGCTCAGGCGACCGGTGGCCCAGGCCACGCTGAAAGGGGCCTTGTTGGCGCTCTTGCCCTTGATGGCGTTTTCCAGTGCGGCGCGGAATTCGTCGCGGTTCAGCAGTTTGTTCGTCATGGCGACTCCTCTATGGATGGTGGGTGCGTCGCTGAATCAAACCGAGCCAGGCGACGTAATTAGAATACTGTATACAACATACCAGGTCAACCATTTCCGGACATTTCTCACCCAGGTAGTTTCCCTGACCATTCCCGCCAGTTTGCCCCGAGCACCTCACTGAAATCCCCAATCCTCCCTCTGTAGATTGAAAGGCAGACACTCCAGCGAAGCACTCGCTTCAACGCGCTCCTCACGTTATCCCTATTGTCCTGAATTTTATATTTGTATACAGTATACGCAATAGAACTACCGAGGATGTCCCATGCCCCTGATCACGTTTCACAAGAACGGCCAGACCTTCCAGGACGAGGTCAAGGCCGGCTCCAACCTGGTGGTGCGCGCAGGCATCAAGCAGTACCCGTATCCCCACCTGGCCTACCAGTGCGGCATGGGCAAGTGCGCCACCTGCGCCTGCAGGATCATTGCGGGCGCCGAAAACCTGCCGCCCCCGAACTGGAAGGAAAAGAAACAGCTCGGCGACCGTCTGGACCAGGGCTACCGCCTGGCCTGCCAGCTGTGGCTGGAACACGACCTGGAGCTGGAGCAGCTCCCACCGGCTGCCGCCCCTGCCGTATCTGCCGCCTGAACCGAGGAGCCCGCACCATGTTTGTCATCCTCACCAGCAAGCCCGGCCAGTACCGCACCGTGCCAAGCGCCGACATTGAATTGCTGGAAGCCTGGAACTACCAGTTCTATGGCCGCGTGCTGGCCCAGTTCGTGCTCGGCAGGCTCCTGCGCGAGACCAAGGTGCAGGTGATTGAAGAGGATGCCTCGAGCACCGTCAACGCCGTGCCCTCCAAGTTTCTGGAGCGTTTTGACACGCTTGCACAGGCGCACGCCGAGTTGCAGCACCTGTGCAACTTCGGCTCGCTCGACGCCCAGCTGATCTCCGTTCCCCTGCCGCAAGCCGCAACCTCTGCCTGACTGCCGGAATCCACACATGCCCACCATCACCTTCGTCACCAATGACAACAAGGCCGTCGAGGCCCCGGACAACAGCAATCTGCTGCGCGTATCGCTGCGCGAAAAAGGCGGCATCCCCTTCAAGTGCGGCGGCGGCCTGTGCGGTACCTGCAAGTGCAGGATCGTCGAAGGCCTGGCCAACACCGACGCCGTCAAGCCCAAGGAACGCAAGCACTTCACTGAAGAGCAGTTCGCCCAAGGCCACCGGCTGGCATGCCAGACCTTTGTGAATGGCGACATCAGCGTGAGCTGGCAGCTGCCCGCATGATGGCCTGGGCAAGCTTTGCCGAGCAGCTGGGCGCAGGCCGCTACCTGGCCATGGGCCTGATGGTGCTGGCCGGTGCCGCCATGCAGGGCGTGGGTGGCCTGGGCTACGCGATGTTCTGCGCGCCGCTGGCTGCCATTTTCTTTCCGGAGTTGGTGCCCGGCCCGCTGCTGGCCGTGGGCGCGCCGCTGGCCCTGCTGGCCTACCTGCGCGAGCGCGATGCGCTCAACGGCCATGTGGCGGCTGCCACACTGGCAGGCCGCGTCATCGGCACCTTTGCGGCGACGGGCCTGTTGGTGTATTTCAGCGCCAGCGCCCTCTCCATCTTGTTTGCCGTTCTTATTTTGATAGCAGTCACCCTCAGCACCATCGGCTGGCGGGTGCAACCCACAACGGCCAACCTGTCGATTGCCGGGGTCGCCAGCGGCATCATGGGCACGATAACGGCAGCGGGTGGCCCGCCGTTTGCCATTGCGATGCAGCACCTGGCGCCACCTACCATGCGCTCCACGCTGGGCGTGGTGTTTTTCGCAGGCACCATCGTCTCGATCACGGCTCTCGCCTGGGTCGGCAAGATGGGCGCGCAGGAGTGGCTGTACTTCGCCGTGCTGCTGCCGTGGATGCTGGTGGGCTTTTTCGCATCCAACCGGCTGGCGCGCCATGTCTCCAAGACCGCCATTCGCCAATGGCTGCTAGGCACGGCTGCGGTAAGCGCCTGCATCATTCTGCTCAAGGTCTGGCTCTAGGGAGCCTCTGCAAAACCCTCGCCAGATGGAATGAACACGGATCGCCCCGAGACCGCGTTCAGACCACGGCAGGGAGTTTTGCAGAGGTTCCCTAGGAACGCACCTCCAGGCGCCTGCCAACCCCACCTCTTTCCCAATCTGAACCACACACACCATGCTGCACATTACCGACGCCATGGTGGACACACTGGTGTCCGCCGACGAAGCCCTTGCCGCCATGCGCACCGCCTTTACCGCCTTTGGCAAGGGCGAGGCCGCGATGCAGGCGCGCGAACGCACCGATGCCGGAGGCGTCAAGCTCTCTACGCTGGGGGCGGTGATTCCCTCGCTGGGTGTGACCGGCGCCAAGGTCTACACCACGATCGCGGGCCAGTTCAATTTTGTGATCTTGCTGTTCTCCACCGAGACCGGCGCGCCTCTTGCCACGATGGAGGCCAATGCCATCACCCGCCTGCGCACCGCCGCAACCACGGTGCTGGCAGCTGAGCACCTGGCTCCTGCCCAACCGCAGCAGCTGTTTCTGTGCGGCGCGGGTGTGCAGGGCATGGCCCATGCGCAGCAACTGGTGCGCCGCCTGGGCCTGCGGCGCATAGCGGTGTTCGATCCTTATGCAGCAGACGACCTGGCTGAGCGCCTCGCGCACCTGACCGGAGCCCAGGTCACCCGCGTGCACGATACCGATGGCGTGGCCGATGCCGAGGTCGTCGTCACTGCCTCGCGCTCCAAGGACCCGCTGTTTGCCGGGGAGCGCATTGCAGAAGGCGCCTTTGTGGCGGCGATTGGCTCCAGCCTGCCGCATACGCGGGAGCTCGACGACACCGCCCTGGCGCGCGCTTCACAGATCGCCGTGGAGTGGAAAAAGCAGGCGCTGGTCGAGGCGGGCGACCTGGTGCTGGCAGACCCGGCGCTGCAGGTGGCCAGCAAGGTGGTGGAGCTGGGCGATATCGTCTGCGGCAAGCAGGCCAGCGCGCGCGGCGGCGCGGGCATTCGCCTCTACAAGGCTGTGGGCGTGGGTCTGGAAGACATCGCGCTGGCCGGTCTTGCCTACCAAAACCACCAGAACTATCAAAAAAAGAGCGCCTAGCGCGCTCTGGGTGGGCGCCAAGGCCCAGTTTCTCTACAAAACTATATCAAGGCTCGATGCCCGCCGCGTTGTAGATATGGCGCGCGGCCAGCAGGCCCGCCAGCTCGGGGTCGCCCTTGATCACGGCGCGCAGGATGGCGGCATGCTCTTCCCAGTTCTGCGGCGCACGCTCGCGGCTGCGCGGTGCAAACAGCACGGCAGTGCGGTCGCGCAGGGACAGCATCACCTCTTGCAATACCGAATTGGCTGCCACCTTGCCCAGCGCGGAGTGAAATTTCTGGTTCAGCGTGGCCAGCACCTCGTCGTCGCCGGAATGGGCGTTTTTCACGCCTTCGGCGAGCAGCGCTTCCAGCTCGGCAATCTGCTGGGGGTCATGGCGCTTGGCGGCCAGGCGCGCATTGAGCGCCTCGAGCGTGGCGCGCACTTCCACCAGTTCGCGCAGCAGGTCACCATGGAATTGGGCCACCGAGGCGCCCCGGCGCGGCTCGATGATCACGAGGCCGCTGGAAGCCAGTTGGCGCAGCGCTTCACGCACCGGCATGCGTGATACCGCAAATTCCTCCGACAGGCGCTCCTCCACCAGGCGCTCGCCCGAGGCCAGCTCGCCCGACATGATCTTCTCGCGCAGCGCTTCCACCAGCTGCTGGGTCAGCGGCGAGTGGTTGAGTCCTGTTTTTTTGTCTCCGGTGGCAATGGGCATGAAAGTCGGTCCGATCGATACGTGGTGTTCCCCAGCCCCTGCCAGCCCTGGTAGGGCAGGCAAGTGTGCATCCGCCATGGCAGGCCGACGGCGGCAACACGGCGCACGCGCCCGGCAGGATACGCCGGCAGCGCGCCACCGCCGAAGCTGGGGCCGCGCACCAGTTTACATGCCTGCGCGGCACTCCACCGGCTTTGGATACAACTCAACCACCTCGTTTTGACGAAGATTCAGAAACTCGCGCGATGTGCTGCCTGCTGCGTTCGCCGGATCAGCGGGCAGAGCGGCGAATTTCTGCGAACGAACGGGTGTCCTGCATGGCCTGTGCCCACAGGCGCTCAGCAGGTATCTCGGCCAGGCGCTTGGCCTGCCAGTTGACGAAAGCAGTCTCGATGCGCGAGAGCAGCGACACCGAGGCAGGCAGCACAGGCTGCACAACAGCCGTCAGCTGTTGCATGGCTGCTTCGCGGGAGTTGACGGGAAGGGATAGGGATTTCATAGCGCAGTGTCCTTGCATGCCTAGTGTTAACCCTAGTGTATCCAATGTACGAATGCAAGAACAACGGCCACGCCAATAACCCCACCCTATCCAAGTTTGCTTGTCAGGCGAAACAGTGCATTGTTTTTAAACAAAATTCAAAAGATGAATTCTTCAACCGCACCACGAGATCTGACGCAGACGAGGTTTCAGGTGGAATGAAGGATGATGCCCAACACTCTATTTTGTATACGGATCATATGGGAAATGGCCTTTAAACCCGGGTTAATTCAATGATGCAGCGCAACATATCTGGTATTCCCTGATGATTTTTTGCTTTTTTGTATTTAGTATACAAATCGGCTGTTGAATCATACCAAGGAGTAGCCACGATGGATCCGTCAGTTTCAATCGGTGCCGCGCACTGGGCCTATCTGGCCGGGGTGCTGGTCATCATTCTTACCATGGCCTTCCGCGCAAACGTGGTGGTGCCTTCGCTGATTGCCACCATCGTGGTGGCCTTTGCCTGGAGCGGCAGTGCCATCACCGGCATTGGTAGCATTTTCAGTGCCAGCATGGTTGCAGCCAAAGAGCTGTTCAACATCTTCCTGATCATTGCGCTGATGACGGCGCTGCTCAATTCCCTCAAGGATCTGGGCTCGGACATCCGCATGGTCAAGCCGTTTCGCGCAGTCATGAAAAACGGCCACACGGCCTATTTCATACTGGCACTGGTCACCTACCTGATCTCGCTGTTTTTCTGGCCCACCCCGGCCGTGCCGCTGGTGGCCGCCGTGCTGCTGCCCGCTGCCATTGCCGCAGGCCTGCCACCGATAGCAGGGGCCATGGCTATCGCCATTGCCGGCCAGGGCATGGCGCTGTCGTCCGACTATGTGATCGGCGTGGCGCCCGGCATCAGCGCCAAGGCTGCAGGCGGCATCAGCGCGGTGGCCGTGGGCGACAAGGCGCTGCTGCTGTCCTGGGTGGTGGGCATGATCGCCCTCTTCCTGTCGTACTTCAAGATCCGCAAATACATCGTGCCGGGCAACAACGCCTTGCTGGAGCGCTGGGAGCTGAACCCCGTCGGCATCAACGCCCAGGTGGAAGGCGGCGGCACCTTCAACAAGGCCGAGATCGCCCAGGGCACGGCACACGACACCGACCTGGGCACCAATTCGGAGCTGGAAGCAGCCCTCAAGAAGACCAGGAGCACCGAGGGTGCCTCCAAATTGTTTGCGGTCATCACACCGCTCGCCTTCCTCATCGTGATTCTGGTCATGCTCGGCCCCAAGTTCATCCAGGGTGCGCCTGACCTCAAAGGCGGCGATGCAGCCATGCTGATCGGCGGCGTGGCGGCCTTGCTGATGATCTGGGCCGCCACGGCGCGCAACGGCTTTCGCAAGATGCTCGATACCGCCGCCGACCACATCACCGACGGCTTCGTCTTTGCCTTCAAGGCCATGGGCGCGGTGCTGCCGATTGCCGGTTTCTTCTTCATCGGTTCGCACGAGACCGCAGGCCCCATCCTGGGTATTGCGCCCGGCCAGCCGGTGCCTGATCTGCTGTTCGAGCTGGTCAAGGCGAGCCAGCACCTGATTCCCGACAGCCAGCTGCTGGTGTCGTTTGGCGTGCTGATCATGGGCATGATCACCGGAATCGACGGCTCCGGCTTCGCGGGCCTGCCGCTGACCGGCACCCTGTCCGGCGCGCTGGGCCCGGCCTCGGGCATGGATGTCTCTGCCCTGGCGGCCCTGGGCCAGATGGGCGCGGTATGGACGGGCGGCGGCACCTTGATCGCCTGGTCGTCACTGATCGCCGTGGCCGGGTTTGCGCGGGTCAATGTGCTGGAGCTGGCCCGCGCCCTGCTCATCCCGGTGGTGCTGGGCCTGATTGCCGCCGTGTTCACCGCCGTGGCGCTCTGGGGCGCCTGAGATGGCTGGCGAATCATTGCTGGGTGTGGTGGGCAGCGGCGCCATGGTGGCGACCGGCCACCCGCTCGCCGCCCAGGCCGCGCAGGCCCAGTTGCTGGCGGGCGGCTCGGCAGTGGATGCCGCCATTGCCGCCGATGCGGTGCTTGGCGTGGTCGAGCCCATGGCCACCGGCGTGGGCGGCGACCTGCTTGCCATGCTGGTGCCCCCATGGCAGACGCCCATCAGCTACAACGGCACGGGCCGCGCGCCGCTCGGCCTGACTGCAGCCATGGTCGAGGCCTTGCCCGGCCAGAAGATTCCCGAGCGCCATCCGCTCTCCGTCACCACGCCCGGCGCCGTGCAGGGCTGGTGGGATCTGCACCAACGCTATGGCAAGCGTCCCTGGGCCAGCCTGTTCGATGCAGCCGTGGATGCTGCGCGCCATGGCTTTGCGGTGGCGCCCGTGGCTGCACGCGAGTGGACCCTGTTTCAGCAGGTGATCGCCAGCGACCCCGCCAGCGCCGCACTCTACCGCGCGCAACACCCTCCGAAGGCCGGTGAGCGTTTTGAGAACCCCGCACTGGCGCAGTTGCTGGGCGAAATTGCCGCCCAGGGGCCCAGCGCCTTCTACCAGGGCCGCATTCCCCAGGCTGCCGAGCGCACCATGCAGCGCCACGGCGGCGTGCTGGCTGCTGCCGATTTTGCGGCGCACCATGGCCACTTCTGCACCCCAGTCAGCGCCGATTTCTGCGGCGCCCGGGTGCATGAATGCCCGCCCAACACCCATGGCGTGGCCGTGCTCCATGCCCTGCAGGCCCTGGAGAGCCAGCCACCACAGGCCGACCAGCCCGAAGACGCCGTGCGCATGGTGCAGGCCATGGAAGCGGCCATGGAATATGCCAAGCAGACCGTGGCCGACCCGGCGGGCAACACCGTCTGTACCACCGTGGTCGATGGCGACGGCTTTGCCATCACCTTGATGAGCAGCATCTTCAAACGCTTTGGATCCGGCCTTGCCGTGGCAGAAGGTGGCTTTGTGCTGCAAAACCGGGGCCATGGCTTTGCACAGCCCGGCCACATCAATGGGCCTGCGCCGGGCAAACGCCCCTACCACACAGTGGTGCCGGGCGCGGTGACCCGTAACGGCCAGTTCCTCGCCGTCATCGGCGTGGTGGGCGGCGCCATGCAGCCACAAGGCCAGGTGCAGTTGCTCGCCCGCATGCTGGCGGGTGGCGAAGCCCCGCAGGCTGCACTGAACCGGCCACGCTGGCGACTGGAGGGGCAGCGGGTATTGGCCGTGGAGGCCGGCACGCCAGAAGCAGTCACCGCCGCCCTGCGCGCAGCAGGCTACCGCGAGCCGGGCAGCGAGGGTGAGCTGGGCGGGCGCAGCGATTTTGGCGGCGCGCAGTGCATCGTCCGTCTGCCGGATGGGCGGCTTTGCGGCGCCTCCGACCCGCGCAAGGACGGCATGGCCCTGGCCGTTGACCGGCAGTAGCGCAACCTGTATTTGCGACCCCTCCGCAAGGGCCAAGCCCTGAGGCGGCGACCGCAGGTACGGTTACTGTTTAGCGAGCGGTCTGCGCCGCCTGCAGCGCATCGTCGATCACCTCGATCCAGTGGCGCACCGGCACCTCGGTGCCCGCCTGCAGGTGGGTGATGCAGCCGATGTTGGCCGACAGAATGGCGGCAGGCGGTGTTTCCTGGCTGCAGGCCTCGTTCAGGGTATTGATCTTGCGATCGCGCAGCTGGTGCGAAATTTCGGGCTGCAGCAGCGAGTAGGTGCCCGCCGAGCCACAGCACAGGTGCGACTCGACGCGCGAGACGCGAATATCGAATCCCAGAGCCCGCAGGCTGGATTCAACACCACCGCGCAGCTTCTGGCCATGCTGCAGGGTGCAGGGCGGGTGGTAGGCCAGCGGTGCATCGGGCACCTGCAGCCTGCCTTGCAGGCGCTGCTCCAGCTCCGGCAGCATGGCGGGCAGCAGCTCGCTCAAATCGCGCGCCAGCGCGCTGATGGTGACGGCGCGCTCGGCGTATTCCTTGTCATGCCGCAGCAGATGGCCGTAGTCCTTGACCATGACACCGCAGCCCGAGGCCGTGCTGATGATGGCTTCGATCTGCTGTTTGGCCACCCAGGGCCACCAGGCGTCGATATTGGCGCGCGCCTGCTCCAGCGCGCCCTGCGGGTCGCTCAGGTGTTGCTGCACGGCGCCGCAGCATTTGGCAGCGGGCGTCACCAGCGTCTGGATGCCCACGGCATCGAGCACGCGCGCGGTGGCGGCATTGATGTTGGGCAACATGGCAGGCTGCACACAGCCGGCCAGCATCATCACCTTGCGGTCATGCTCGCGCGACGGCCAACGGCCCGCGCTCGGTGCCTTGGGCAGCTTGTCCTTCAAGCCGCCAGGCAGCAGGGGCCTGGCGATGCGGCCCAGCGCCACTGCCGCGCCAAAGGCCTTCGATGTCATGCCTGTGCGCAGCGCCCAGCGGGCGGCGCGCTCGCCCAGCGGCCGCTCCACCTTCTCATCGACGATGTGGCGCCCGATGTCCAGCAGCTTCCCGTATTGCACGCCGCTGGGGCAGGTGGATTCGCAGTTGCGGCAGGTCAGGCACCTGTCCAGGTGCTCCTGCGTCTTGCGGGTGGGCTCCTGGCCTTCGAGCACCTGCTTGATCAGGTAGATGCGGCCACGCGGACCGTCCAGCTCGTCGCCCAGCAATTGGTAGGTGGGGCAGGTGGCGGTGCAGAAGCCGCAGTGCACGCACTTGCGCAGGATGGCTTCGGCCTCCTGGCCTTCGGGGGTGTTCTTGAACTCGGGAGCTAATTGGGTTTGCATGGTGCAGGGGTACCTGGATTAGCGGATTCAGCTGATGGCCCAGTCGCCCAGGCGGCCGGGGTTGAAGATGCCGTTCGGGTCAAACGCCTGCTTGAGCCGCTGCTGCACCTGGCGCAGGGCCGGAGACGCGGGCGTATAGCCAAAATCGTCGGACGACGCCCAGCGCACGGCCTCGCCGGGCCGAAAGCACACCGCGCTGCCGCCCACACTGGCGGCCATGGCGTGCAAGGCAGCGGCATGCTGCATGGGCGCCTGCACCCAGCGCAGCGCACCTCCCCACTCCATCAGTGGTTGAATGGCCTGTTCGGTACAAGGCAGCGCCGGCGTGGTGGCCGGCACCGACAACCGCCACAGCGCGTGGTCGGCTTCCATCTGCGTGAACCAGGGCAGTTGCTGCTCGCGGCAGGCCAGCCACGCGCCATCGGCCTGGGCGTGGTCAAGCATGGTGCCGCCCATGTGGCTGAGCGCCGCCTCGACGGCAGCCATGGCACCGCGCAGGCGCACCAGCAGGTGACCGCTGTCGCTGCTGCCACCCGACTGCCACAGGCTGGCGTTGATGGGCAGCGGCTGCGCGCGCCAGCCCGCCAGCATGTCGATGGCCTGCTGCTGGCTGCATTCGTAATACAAGGTGGCCTGGGCCCGCTGCATGGGCAGCACCTTGATGCTGATGTCGGTGAGCAGGCCCAGCGTACCCCAGGCGCCTGCCATGAGGCGCGATACATCGTAGCCCGCCACGTTCTTCATCACCTGGCCGCCAAAGGTGAGGTGCTCGCCCACACCATTGATCATGGACAGGCCGAGGATGTAATCGCGCACGGCACCGGCCGACACACGCGCGGGCCCCGACAGGCCTGCCGCCACCATGCCGCCCACCGTGGCCTGCGAGACACCGGCGCCCAGGTGCGGGGGCTCGAATGCGAGGCATTGGCCACGCTCGGCCAGCACCTGTTCCAGCTCGGCCAGCGGCGTGCCGCTGCGCACGGTGACGACCAGCTCGCTCGGCTCGTAGCTGACGATGCCGCCATAGCTGCGCGTATCCAGCAGCTCGCCACCCAGGCGAACGCCGTAAAAATCCTTGCTGCCGCCGCCACGGATGCGCAGCGGCGCCTTGTGGGCATGGGCAGATCGAACGCGCTCCTGCCAGTCGAGCACGGTGGGGTGATGAGAGGCAGCCACAGCTTGGTCCATGGCCCGATGGTAGCCGCAGTTGCAAGGGCTGTCGCCCGCTCAAGAAAGCGTTGCGGCGGAAATGGGTCTAAAAGCCGTGCTCCAGCTCGCGCCAAGGCTGTGCAGGCAACCCGGCCACGCCCACGCGCATGGCAAACACGCAGCCCGACAGCGGTAGCTGGGCCAGCTCCTGCGGGCTGCGGCCATGGCGCGCCGATGTCAGGTAGAGCGTGCGGCCGTCACTGCCGCCAAAGCAGGGCATGGTGGGGCAGAGCATGGGCGTGGTGTGGCTGGCCAGAATGTCGCCGCGCGGCGATATCTGCAGCACACGCCCGCCTTCGTACATGGCGCACCAGTAATTGCCTTCCACATCCACTGCAGCGCCATCGGGCCGCCCGCCGTAGCCGGGCTCGCCTGGCGTCCAGCCTTCGGGTTTGCCGTCGAACTGGATGAATACCTCCCCTTCTCCTTGCGGGTTGCCGTTCACGTCGCAGGCGTAGCGCCTGACGGTGTGCGTGGGCGTATCGGCCCAGTACATGGTGCGCCGGTCGGGCGACCATGCCAGGCCATTGGCGTTGGCCACACCACCCAGCACCTTGCGCACCGTTGTGGTGCCTCCACTGGCATCCACACAGTACAGCGCCCCCACCGGTTGGCGCGGGCCGCTGGCTGGCTCGTGGATGGTGCCCACCCACAGGCGGCCTTGCGCATCGCAGCGGCCATCATTGCCGCGCTCGGTAGCCTGGTCGATCGGCAGGCGGGCGATGTCGTGCAGGGTGCCACCCCAGTCGGTGGCGCGGCAGATGCGGTCGCGCAGCACCACGATCCAGCCATCGAGCACGCCACCGCTGCGCGCCGGGGCAATGCAGCCGGGCTCGGCGGGCATGTCCCAGCGGTCAAGGTAGCCCGATCCGGGCATGGTACGCCACAGCTTTCTGCCCGCCACGTCCACCCCATACAGCACACCCCCACTGGCCTGCCAGAAAGGAGATTCTCCCAACGCAAACGGCTGGCTGATCACGGTATGCCAGATCATGGCGTTCCTTCGGAAAAAACTTGAAACATGGGCCTGCCTTGCATTTTCTGTGCCACCGCACCTGTTCAGGGAATATAGGACAGCGGCAGCGCGGTGGTGAACTTCAGCTCCTCCATCGCAAAGCTGGACGACACATCGAACAGCTGGGTGTCGGCAATCAGCCGCTTGTAGACCTTGTCATAGGCGGCAATGTCGGGTACCACCACGCGCAGCAGGTAATCCACATCGCCGCTCATGCGGTAGAACTCCACCACCTCGGGAATGGCCTGCACCGCGCCCCGAAAGCGCTCGAACCATTCCTGGCTGTGCGTGCTGGTGCGCACCGCAACGAAAACGGTGACGCCCACGTTCACCTTTTCGCGGTCCACCAGCACCACCTGGCGCTTGATGACACCGGCCTCCTTGAGCCGCTGAACACGGCGCCAGCATGGCGTGGCCGACAGGCCCACCTGGGCAGCGAGATCGGCGACCTGAATCTCGGCGTCAGCCTGCAGCAACTCCAGCAGCTTGCGATCAATGGAATCCAGTTTTATCTTTTGCATGATTATTGGAATTTACTTCCAAATATAGTGCCACAAACAGCTGAATTCGCATACGTATGCCCTGGGCTGGGCCCGACAATTTGCGTATGGAAATCTACCTCGACGCCAACGCCACCACCCCCGTGCTCCCGCAAGCCCGCGCCGCCGCCATGGCCGTGATGGGCGATGCCTACGGCAACCCCAGCAGCATTCACGGCAGCGGACTCAAGGCCCGCGCACTGCTGGACGAAGTGCGCGCTGCCGCGCGCCGCGTGCTGGGTGTGCCCACCGGACAGTTGCTGTTCACCAGCGGCGCGACCGAGGGCATTCAGACCGCCGTGCTGTCAGCGCTGACCGCACTGCGCCAGCGCAAGGATGCTGGCGACACGACCACGCTGCAATTGCTGTACGGTGCCACCGAACACAAGGCCGTACCCGAGGCACTCAAGCACTGGAACGCGGTGCTGGGCCTGCATCTACCGATCCAGGCCATTCCGGTGGGTACGGATGGACGCCATGACCTGGACTGGCTGCGCGCGCAAGCGCCCACTGCAGGCCTGGTCTGCACCATGGCAGCCAACAACGAGACAGGTGTTGTGAGCGACCTGGACGCCATAGCAGGCGCACTGCAGGGCAGCCCCGCGCTGTGGCTGGTGGATGGTGTGCAGGCCCTGGGTAAGCTGGCGCTCAAGCCCCTGGAGCGCGGCATCGACTACGCGCCCTTCTCCGGCCACAAACTCTATGCGCCCAAGGGCGTGGGCATGCTCTATGTGCGTGAAGGCGCGCCATTTACCCCGCTGCTGGCCGGTGGCGGCCAGGAAGGCGCACTGCGCGCAGGCACCGAGAACATGGCCGGCATCGCGGCGCTGGGTGCAGTGCTGCAGGCGCTGCAGGATGGCGCCACCTTTGCCGATGCCGCCACACTGGCCGATCACCGCAGCCGGCTGGCTTCAGCCTTGAACGAGGCGTTTGCCGGCCTGGTGTTCAACGCACCGCCCGCGCTGAGCCTGCCCACCACGCTGAATTTTGCGGTGCCCGGGCTCAGCTCCAAGCTGCTGCTCGATCTGTTTGACGCCGCAGGCCTGCGCGTGAGCGGAGGTTCGGCCTGCAGCGCATCCAAGGCGCAGCCCAGCTATGTGCTCGAAGCCATGGGCCTGCCCGCATGGCAGACGGCCGCTGCCGTGCGCATGTCCTTCGGCGCAGCAGACTCCACCGCGATGATCGACGAAGCCTGCGCCCGCATCCGCGCCTGTGGCGCCGCATTGCGCACCAATTGCCTGGTGGAAGCGCCACAGGCTACCGAACATGGCGCTGTTCCATTGCTGACCCGCTTTGTCGTTGACGGCGCCTGCTGCTATCTGGTGGCCGACGCCGCCAGCCAGCGCTGCGTGGTGATCGATCCGCTGCCCGAGCTGGTGGACCGCCTCGCGCAATGGGTGCGCTGCCGGGAATTCACGGTCGCTGCGGTTGTCGACACCCACAGCCACGGCGACCACCAATCCTCCGCACCCGAGCTGCGCGCAGCCCTGCCACACCAGTTGCAGGCAGAAGGCGCCACAGATGCGCTGGGCTGGCCTGAGGGCGCTGCGCAGATCGCGCTGGGCGCTCATCGCCTCACGCGCCTGGCGCTGCCGGGCCACACAGCCGATTCCACTGCATACCTGCTGCACGAGGGCGATACGCTGCGCCTTGCCTTCGTGGGCGACACCGTGATGCCCGGCGCCTTGGGCCGCAGCGACTTTGCCCAGAGCGAGCCGCTCGCCTACGCCAGTTCGCTGCGCACGCTGGAGCAGGCCGTTGGTCCGCACACGCTGCTGCTGCCGGGGCACGACTACGAAGACCGTTTTGCCTGCACGCTGGGCGTGGAATGCACGGCCCAGCCGCTACTGGCTGGCGTGTTGCAGGGCCAGTTGGATGCAGCGGCCTTTGCCGCCGCCAAGGAGGCGCTGGAGCGCGACCTGGCACCTACCGCGTACCAGACCATGGCCTGCGGCGCCCGCGTGGATGCCTGTACGCAGTCGATGCATGTCGAGCTGCCCATGGAGCAGGCCCAGGCATTGCGGCAGGCAGGCACCCCGCCGCTGCTGGTCGATGTGCGCGAACCCTATGAGCAGCAGCTGGGCAGCGCACCCGGGCTGGAAGGAGACGACCGCGTCCAGGCGGTGCCGCTGTCCGGCCTGCTCAATGCACTGCCCCAATGGCTGGCACTGCCTGCCGAGACGCCCGTGGTGTTCTACTGCCGGAGCGGCAACCGCAGCGCCCAAGCCGCCCGTGCGCTGCGGCGCCTGGGGCACCACCAGGCCTTCAGTCTGGCAGGAGGCCTGGCCCTGTGGCCCGAACCTGCAACCGCAACGGAATAATCACCTTCCTCGGCACGGTGCCGCACAGCTGCAGCGCCAGCAGCGCAAGTAAAAAAAGGCCGGCCGGGCTCTTCGCCCGTCCGGCCTCCCAAGGAGTATGAGGAACGATCAGCGGCTGTAGGCCACCTCGCCGTGCGTGCTGATGTCCAGGCCTTCGCGCTCGGCCTCTTCCGACACCCGCAGCCCGATGGTGTACTTGCAGACGGCAAACGACACCGCTGCCACCACGCCAGACCACGCCAGGGTCATCAGCACGCTCTTGACCTGCACCCACACCTGGTGGGCCATGTTGTAGCCTTCCGGCTCCACACCGCCCAGGCTGGATGCACAGAACACCCCCGTCAGGATCGCGCCCAGAATACCGCCCACGCCGTGCACGCCGAACACGTCGCAGGTGTCGTCGGCCTTGAGCATGCGCTTGAGTCCCGACACGCCCCACAGGCACAGCGGCCCGGCGATGGCGCCCATGATGATCGAGCCCATGGGCCCCACCAGACCCGCAGCAGGCGTGATGCAGACCAGCCCGGCCACTGCGCCCGATGCGGCGCCCAGCATCGAGGCCTTGCCCTTGTGCAGTGCTTCGGCGGCAATCCAGCCCATCGCTGCGGCGCCCGTGGCCAAAATGGTGTTGATGAACGCCAGACCGGCAATGCCGTTGGCAGCCCCCGCCGAGCCCGCATTGAAGCCAAACCAGCCCACCCACAGCAGCGATGCGCCCACCATGGTCAGCGTCAGGCTGTGCGGTGCCAGCGCTTCGCGGCCAAAGCCGATGCGCTTGCCCACCATGTACGAACCCACCAGGCCAGCAACGGCAGCGTTGATGTGCACCACGGTGCCGCCCGCAAAGTCGAGCGCGCCGTCCTTGGCCAGCAGGCCACCGCCCCACACCATGTGCGCCATGGGGATGTAGCTGAAGGTGAACCACAGCACCGAGAACAGGAGAACGGCAGAGAACTTGATGCGCTCGGCAAATGCACCCACGATCAGCGCCACGGTGATGGCAGCGAAGGTGGACTGGAACGAGACGAACACGAACTCAGGAATGGTTGCCAGCGCCGCCGACAAGGTGTCGGGCTTGATGCCCGCGAGGAAGGCCTTGTCGAAGCCGCCGAAGAAGTTGCCTTCTCCCGCAAAGGCGAGCGAGTAGCCGTACACCGCCCACAGCACCGTGATCAGCGAAAAGATCACGAACACCTGCGCCAGCACCGACAGCATGTTCTTGCTGCGCACCAGGCCGCCGTAGAACAGCGCCAGGCCCGGGATCACCATCAGGATCACCAGCATGGTGGATGTCAGCATCCACGCCGTATCGCCGCTGTTGAGTGCAGGCGCCGCATCGGCTGCCATGGCGCTGCCAGCGGCAACCGCCGCTGCCGCTGCCCCTGCCAGAGAAAGTAGTCGTCGCATGTTATTCACACCTTTTAGATAAATTGGCCTCTAGCGCTTATCAATCAAGCGCGATTAGCTATCTTTTAGAGAGCATTCGTTCCGGTTTCGCCGGTACGGATGCGCACCACCTGCTCCAGCGGCGACACAAAAATCTTGCCGTCGCCAATCTTGCCGGTGCGCGCCGCGTTTTCAATCGCTTCGATCACCCGGTCCACCAGGTCTTCGCCAACCGCGATTTCCAGCTTGACCTTGGGCAAGAAATCAACCACGTACTCGGCGCCGCGGTACAACTCGGTGTGGCCTTTCTGGCGACCAAAGCCCTTGACTTCGCTGACCGTGATGCCTTGCACCCCAATGTCGGACAGCGCCTCTCGCACTTCATCGAGTTTGAAGGGCTTGATCACCGCCACTACCAGTTTCATGTTCATAGCTACTCCTTCTCATGCGCTGCAGCGGTGCAGCATCAAAACGTCTTGGCCAGGCTGACAATCGCACGGCCCTTGTTCACGAACCCGAAATCACCGGTCTTGTTGGCCCCCACCCAGGCAGCGCTGAGCGACAGGCCATCTCCCAGGTCATAGCTGCCGCCCACGCTGTAATCCAGGTAGTTGGGCACCCCAAGATCCTTGATATCACTGGAAAACCGGGTGTAGCCCACAGACACCTTCAGCGTCGTCTTGGGTGCCACTTCCTGCGCAAACGCCACATTCAGGTAGCCGGTGTTGCGGCCTTTCATCGATCCGTCGATCTTGTTGCCCGCCCAGCCAAAGTAATCCTTCGACACGGTGTGCGAGTATTTCACCGTCACCGGACCATAGGTGCCCGCGCCATACAGTTCAGTCGTGTTGCCGGTGGTATTGCCGGGGTACACATAGGTCAGCAGACCCACGTCCCAATCCACATCGGCCGCCTTGAACTTGTAGCCACCGTAGAAATCCATTTCCACCCGGTTGCCGTCCAGCCATTGCACGGTCGAATTCCAGTTGCCCACGTAGAAGCCGGATTCGCCGAACGTGTAATCCACCCCTCCCTGCAGCGCCGGCTTGACCCAGCGGGCGCTCGATGTCTTTTGATCCTGCCCACGGAACTTGTAGTTGGTCGTCAGACCCACATTGGCCGTCAGCTGCGCACTGGCTGCCATCGGCAGCACCACGCACACAGCCCCGATCCATACCGCCCAACCCCGCTTGCTTTCAGCCATTGCCACACTCCTTATTGGTGATCTCGTATGGCCGATGCAATGCACAGAGCGTGCCAGCTTCAAAGTTCATCACCCTCTTGTGCTGATCCAGAAAGCGCCGTGCGCTATGGTTTTTGAAAGTGTGGCGCCTTCCGGCAGGCAGTTGGCTGCCGCCTGTATCGCCCGGGCGACGCATCCGCACCTCCTGGCGGCTGCCGCTTGCCCGAAATAACGGCTTTCGCCATGCTCAAAGCAGCCCTGTCCGTCTCAGAGGCGGGAAATCGCACCAATTTGGTGCAAAGGATGATCCCCATGAGTCTCGCCGTGGTGCACAGCCGTGCACTGGTGGGTTTGACCGCCCATACCGTTGCTGTCGAAGTGCATCTGGCCAATGGCCTGCCCAGCTTCACGCTGGTGGGTCTGGCCGACCTGGAAGTGAAGGAAGCCCGCGAGCGTGTGCGCTCGGCGCTGCAGAACAGTGGGCTGGAGTTTCCCCACAACAAGCGCATCATATGTAGTCAAGTGGTTTTTCGAGCAAAGTGGAATTTTCTATTCTGAGGCTCATTGTTGCTGCAGAGATCATGAAGCCCCCTTGAAAACCTGAACCACCCAGAAGTAGAGAATCCCCCCAATGGAGTCTCTACATGAAGAAATCTAGATTCAGTGAAGCCCAGATAGTCGGCATCCTCAAGGAGGTCGAACTCGGTGCCAAGGTCAACGAGACGTGCAGAAAGCACGGCATCAGCGAGCCAACCTACTACAAGTGGAAGAGCCAGTTCTCGGGCATGACGGTCTCGCACTTGGCCCAACTGCGCCAGTTGCAGGACGAGAACGCCAAACTCAAACGCATGTACGCTGACTTGGCGTTGATGCACCACGCGCTCAAGGACGTCGTTGAGCGAAAGCTCTAACCCCGGAGCGTCGCGAGATGGTCGTTCAAGCCTTAGTGGCCGAGCACGGCATGAGCCAGCGCCGCGCCTGCCAGGCCAGTGGTATCGCCCGCTCCACGCTGCGCTATCGGCCTGTTGCACGCGACGACTCCGGGGTCACCACCTTCATCCAGAACTACATCGCACTGAACCCGCGCCACGGCTTCGGGCTGCTGTACGACAGTGCCCGCCACCAGGACAAGCCTTGGGGAAAGACCGTGCTCTGGCGCGTGTACTGCGAGCTGCGGCTGAATTTACCGCGGCGAGGTAAGAAACGGCTGCCAGCGCGCATCAAACAACCGCTACAGGCTGCAGGCCGGCCCGACCAGGGGTGGAGCTGCGACTTCATGGCCGATGCACTATGGTCGGGACGGCGCTTCAGGACATTCAACGTCATCGACGAGTTCAATCGTGAGGGTCTGCGCATCGAGGTCGATACCAGCCTGCCTGCTGCGCGTGTCATCCGAGCTTTGAACGAGTTGGTGGAAGTGCGAGGTGCGCCGGTATCGATTCGCCTGGACAACGGGCCCGAGTTCATCGCCGATGCATTAGCGAAATGGGCGCAGACCAAGGGCATTGCCCTTAACCATACCCAGCCTGGAAAGCCCACGCAGAACGCCTATGTCGAACGATTCAACAAGACCTACCGTACCGAGGTACTCGATTGCTACGTCTTCGACAACCTGCAGGAGGTACGGGACATAACGGCCGACTGGCTGTACCGCTACAACCACCATCGACCTCACAAAGCCCTCGGCCGAATCCCACCTGTCGAGTACCGTGTCAAACTGTTCCCCAACCTCTACTTCTGACTGGCTCAGGAAATCGAGGGGACTTCAATCACACCACCATGACGATAGCTTTCAGCGTATGAATGTGGACTGCCCCTGATCGACTTTGTTGCATTACAGGGACTTCCATAAATGCAAGTGCGAAATGGTAGTTTTACTGGATCATGCTTGCCATGGTGATCAAAGTGCTTGAAATGAGGTGTTAGTGCCGATGCAAATCTGATCAGCAGGGGGTGCGGTAAAAACTTGGACTGGTTTTATGCCGTAAGTCCGAGGCTCACCCGGTATTCGATGGGGCTGAGTGAGCCAAGGGATATCTTGATCCGCTTTTCGTTGTACCAGCGAATGTAGTCGTCGACTACCTGAATGAAATGCGCAATGGTGACGCTCTTCCAGTCCCGAGGATAGAACAGTTCGTTCTTGAGGCGACCGAAGAAGCCTTCGCAAGCCGCATTGTCCGGAGAACAGGCCTTGCGCCACTGACGGCGCCGCTCGGCGCCGTGCTTCTTTGTTTTCCACTCGTCTTCGCCCAAGAATTTGGTCCCTGTGGAGTCGGCAAGCATAAGGTGCCTGTTATCGGAGGCCATCATAGTTGGAGAAGGGCCTCCCTCGGAGGTACTGAGCCAGCTCCTCGCTAAGCGCAGATTTCTTCCCGTCCTGTGCTACAACACCCCAACGAGGTTTGTATTCTTTTCCAGGAAAAAAAGCGGCCTCTACCGCCCGGAGCGAGCGCAGCCCGAACCCCTTTATGCACACCAATTCTTCTGGATAGCTTGCCTTGATTTGGTCAATGGTTTCGATCCCGTACCGCTTCAATACGTTGACGGAACGCGGAGATAGCACACTTGCAATAATGTACGCATCATCATTCATTGAACTGCTCCAGTATCCGCACGAGCAAGGTTTGACCATTGAAGCCACGCACTAATAATCAAACCACAAACGAAAATGCCTCCCCGCGTGCTACATGCATTCGGGGAGGCGTTCTATTCAAATAGAAAAATTGATCTACTTTGCTTAGTTTCGAGTGCGGCTGGCCTTCTGCTTAATGCTCAAGCTTAAGTTCCGCGCAACTGCGAACAGTACCAAAAGCCCCATCATCAGCAATAGGCTGCGCGAATTCACTGGCACCGGACTCACATTTGCGCCAACCACTGCATCGGAGTCCGTAGATGCACAAGATCCCCCTGAAGCCTGGGCTGTACATTGACCGCCAATGACTGAGGCTGTATTGGCCACTTGCTCCCCTACCTTGCCAGTGACTTTTGCAGAAACTACATAGGAGACAGTGCCGCCAGCTGCCACAGTGATGCCGGTACACGTCAGACCGGAGCAAGTCCCTGGGTCAGAGCCCTTATCGTCACCCGCTTTGCTAACGATCAGTACTTCGGAAAGGCCGCTAACAACGGTGTCGGTCCAACTAACACCAGTTGCGCTGCTCAGACCAGAATTGACGATTGTGATCGTATATGTAGTGACTCCACCAAAAGGAACTGAAGTCGCATTGTTAGTTTTGGTCACTACCAAATTGGGTTGTGGAGTGACATTCGTAGTTACGGTCGTGGTAGAGATTGCACAATGCTGCGCGTCATTGCAGTTTTGTGGATCGGGCGGATTGCCTCCATTGAACGGATCTCCTCCGCCTCCCACGCCGGCCATGTTCGTCACGCTACTGGATATGGCTGTCGAAGCAATATTCACGGGAAGATCAATTGCCGACTGCCCACCAGGATTGATCGCCACTGCACTCGTGCAATCCAGACTTTGGCCTGCCGCTGTACAGCTCCAGTTGCCATAAGTGCCACTGGCTGTAGTGATGCCCACAGGCATAACGTCTCTGATAGTGATTATGCCCGCCGTGGCTGCATTTCCACTATTAGTCACAACCAGCGTGTACTTGGCTCCTGCCTGCGCCACCAGCCATGGACCGTTGTTCGTCTTAGCGAGGCTCAAGCTCGGTGCACCCGGCAAAGGGCCGCAGTTGGCACTCGTACTCGTACCAGCATTGATGGACGCTGTGTTGTAGGCGCCACTTCCTGCGTTACCAGTACAGGTGAGCTCCGATGTGCTGAGACTTGAGCTTGTCGTGAACGTGATTGTCACGTTATACGCATGCGAGCCTCCAGCAGCAATCGCAACGTTAGCAGCACTAATCTGGGTTGCAACTCCATTTGCTGGCATCGCCAGAGGCGTGTTCACTACGCCACCATTTGAGGCGGTCACCGTCCAGCTATTGAGCACAATTCCCGCCGGATAGCCCGGCGTGTCGCTCAACGTGTACGTGCTAGGAACACCGCCACCATTAGTGACTGTGACAACGTAGGATGCCGTGTATTGGCCTGGCGTGGCCGTAGCGGTGATGGTAGGTACGCCTTTGCTTACCGCCATCGCTGCGGGAATGTTCACAGTAGTGATATTCGTTGCGCAATGTCCCGGTGTAGCCGCATCCAGCGCCGTGCAGGAACTACCTGGCGCAGGTGGGTTCCCGCCATTGAACGGATCACCACCGCCGCCAACCGAGGCATTGTTCGTCACGCTGGAACCAGTGCCGCTCACGATTGCCGAGGCATCCACTGTCACCGGCAACACAATGCTGTCCGAGCCATTTGCAGGAAGAGCAATTGCACTCTGGCAAGTAACACTCTGGCCGCTCACGGAGCAAGTCCAGTTGCCATAGGTACCACCGACTGCGCTGATGCCCATCGGTAGGCTGTCCACCACCGTGATTTGGCCAGAGGTCGCCGTTTGCGTGCTTGCATTTGTGACCGCTAGCGTATACGCAGCCCCACTCTGACCAACCACCCAGGGACCATTGCTTGTCTTCGTCAACTGCAGGCTCGGAGCATTTACCGATGTAGTAATCGTGCTGGTGCAGTTGGCATTGCTAGCCATCGGGCAATGTGGGTCACCCCCGCCCTGTACCGTGGCCGTGTTCGTCACACTGGGCACTGCCGCAGCAGTTGGCGTCACAGGAATCACGAAGCTCACGCCCGTGGTATCGCCTGCGGCGATTACCGCGCTGGAGCTGCAGGTCACCTGCTGACCAGAGGCCGTGCATCCGCTGGGCAGCGTGCCGATAGTCAACCCGCCAGGCACCACGTCCGTCACGCTCCAGTTGCCCGAGGTGTCGGCTGTGCCCACGTTGGTCACCTGGATGGTGTAGCTGGCCGCAACCCCCACTGAGAAGCTTGCAATGCTAGCGGTCTTGGTCACGTGCAACGCAGGAGATTCCACCGGCACTGACACTTGCGCCTGACAACGCGCAGGCAGTGGGTTGGTGGCAGCCGTACAGCCTGGATCGCCCCCACCAGCGACGGTGGCTGCGTTCTGCACTGTTTGCCCGTCTACAGCTGCCGTGGCTGTCACTGGAATTGTGAAGTTAACACTGGCATTGACAGCCAGGCCCGCAGCGATAGTGCAGCTGAGCTGCTGGCCTGTTGCCGTGCAGCCGCTGGGCAGCGTACCAATTGTCAAGCCCGCAGGAATGGTGTCGCTCACCACGGTGTTGCCAGTGGTTGGCGCAGTTCCACTGTTGAGCACTGTGAGGGTGTAGCTTCCAACCTGTCCAACCACGAATGCGCTAGGCGTAGAGGTCTTTGTCAAGCCAAGTTGTGGTGCACTCACCGTGTTTGTGGTGGTGCCAGTGCAGTGTGCTGCGCCAGGGCAGGTCGGATCGCCCCCACCCTGCACGCTGGCAGTGTTGCTCACTTGCTGTCCATTGACACTGCTGTTCGGCGTCACCGACACCGTGAAGCTGGCTTGTGCGCCCACCGCCAGCCCTGCAGGAATGGTACAGCTCACTGTCTGACCGCTGGCCGTGCAGCCATTAGGCAACGGCGTGCCGATCACCAAGCCCGTAGGGATGGTGTCCGAGACGGTAGCAGCAACAGACGTTGCCGCCTGACCATTATTGGTCACCACAATGGTGTAAGTCGCAATCTGACCAACAGTAAAGGCTCCTCCCGAGGTCTTGACCAGATCCAACTGAGGTGCATTCACCGTAGTGGTGGTCGTGCCTTGGCACTGCGCCGGCACTGGATTGGCGCTAGCCGTGCAGATAGCATCGCCACCACCAGTGACGGTGGCTGTGTTCACGCTCGGATTTGCAGCGCTCTGGGCGATCGCAACAGGCACGCTAATCACCGGTGCACTGGCGCCCGGTGTGAGCACCGCGCTCGTCGTACATGTCACTTGCGTGGCCGTGCTGGCCGAGCAATCCCAGCCCGTGCCCATTGGCAAGCCCGTCATTGTGATGCCTACAGGCAATGGGTCGCTAACCGTTATCACCCCCGTAGTGCTGCTCGAACCCGGCGCGTTGCTGTTGCTCACCTGCAGCGTATAGGTTCCGCTCGCGCCCACAGCGAATGCCGTCGGTGTCGCCTGCTTCGCTACGCTCAGCAGTGGACTGCCCGTATTGGTGTTCGTTGTTGTGCTAGACGCTTGGCAAGGCGGCGTCGTGCAGCTGCTACCTGCTGGCGGCGTCGCTGTCGCTGTATTGACGATATCGCCTGCCGCATTGTTGGTCACAGTGCCGTTGATGGTGTAGGTGACCGTGCCACCGACGGGTATGCTGACTGTGTCGATGATGGTGTTGCCAGCACCGCTTGCGGTGCAGACGCCTCCGGCCGATGCCACGCAGGTCCATCCCGTGACTGTCACCGCGCTAGGCACGATGTCATTCACGGTAGCTCCCGCGGCCGGGCTCGGCCCATTATTGGTTACCACGATCTGGTAATTCAGCGCACCATTTGGCTGGTATGTGCCGCTTGGTGTCGCTGTCTTGGCAATCGACAGGTTTACCGCATTGCCCGCCGTGGTTGTTGTAATGGCAGCATTATTTCCTGGGATAGGATCCTGAGTAGCACTGCCCGCCGTTGTAGTGATTGTGATTGGCGTCGTATCTATCGGCGTGAACGTAGTCGTGCAGCTAATAGTTGCGCTTACCGCGAGACTTGCTACCGGGGATGTGGGCGTGCAAGTTGTGACCGGATTAGTAGCGGGCGGCACACCCGTTACTATGCAAGTCGCGCTTACTGCCACATTGGGGCCGTTGTTCGTGCAGGTAGTCGTCACCGATGCTGGCACACCCACTGTGGTTGCAACAGTAGACGGCGCGGTAGCTTGCATGTCCGCCACCGGAGTAACCGGCGTGGTCAACTCAACGCAGTGATTGGGCGCCGCTGCTGTATCCGTGCAAGTATTTGGCGCAAGCGGCGTGCCACCATTAAACGGGTCTCCGCCTCCTCCCACCGATGCGTGGTTGACGGCACTCGGTGCTGCAGCTTCTGCCACATTGACCGCCAAGGTAATCTGGCTGGTAGCGCCTACAGCCAGGTTCAGCACGGCGCTGCTAGTGCAACTGACGGTTGCGCCGCTGGCTGTACAGGTCCAGCCATTGCTGTTGGTTGGATCAGCCACCAGGGTTATTCCAACAGGCAGAGTATCCAGTACAGTAACTACACCAATGGTCGCGGCCTGACCATTGTTCCCCACAGTCAATGTATAACTCGCCTGCTGACCTACCACGAAGGTGCCTGGAGCGGCTGCCTTGGTCACCGTCAGGCTCGGAGCATTTACCGATGTAGTAATCGTGCTGGTGCAGTTGGCATTGCTAGCCATCGGGCAATGTGGGTCACCCCCGCCCTGTACCGTGGCCGTGTTCGTCACACTGGGCACTGCCGCAGCAGTTGGCGTCACAGGAATCACGAAGCTCACGCCCGTGGTATCGCCTGCGGCGATTACCGCGCTGGAGCTGCAGGTCACCTGCTGACCAGAGGCCGTGCATCCGCTGGGCAGCGTGCCGATAGTCAACCCGCCAGGCACCACGTCCGTCACGCTCCAGTTGCCCGAGGTGTCGGCTGTGCCCACGTTGGTCACCTGGATGGTGTAGCTGGCCGCAACCCCCACTGAGAAGCTTGCAATGCTAGCGGTCTTGGTCACGTGCAACGCAGGAGATTCCACCGGCACTGACACTTGCGCCTGACAACGCGCAGGCAGTGGGTTGGTGGCAGCCGTACAGCCTGGATCGCCCCCACCAGCGACGGTGGCTGCGTTCTGCACTGTTTGCCCGTCTACAGCTGCCGTGGCTGTCACTGGAATTGTGAAGTTAACACTGGCATTGACAGCCAGGCCCGCAGCGATAGTGCAGCTGAGCTGCTGGCCTGTTGCCGTGCAGCCGCTGGGCAGCGTACCAATTGTCAAGCCCGCAGGAATGGTGTCGCTCACCACGGTGTTGCCAGTGGTTGGCGCAGTTCCACTGTTGAGCACTGTGAGGGTGTAGCTTCCAACCTGTCCAACCACGAATGCGCTAGGCGTAGAGGTCTTTGTCAAGCCAAGTTGTGGTGCACTCACCGTGTTTGTGGTGGTGCCAGTGCAGTGTGCTGCGCCAGGGCAGGTCGGATCGCCCCCACCCTGCACGCTGGCAGTGTTGCTCACTTGCTGTCCATTGACACTGCTGTTCGGCGTCACCGACACCGTGAAGCTGGCTTGTGCGCCCACCGCCAGCCCTGCAGGAATGGTACAGCTCACTGTCTGACCGCTGGCCGTGCAGCCATTAGGCAACGGCGTGCCGATCACCAAGCCCGTAGGGATGGTGTCCGAGACGGTAGCAGCAACAGACGTTGCCGCCTGACCATTATTGGTCACCACAATGGTGTAAGTCGCAATCTGACCAACAGTAAAGGCTCCTCCCGAGGTCTTGACCAGATCCAACTGAGGTGCATTCACCGTAGTGGTGGTCGTGCCTTGGCACTGCGCCGGCACTGGATTGGCGCTAGCCGTGCAGATAGCATCGCCACCACCAGTGACGGTGGCTGTGTTCACGCTCGGATTTGCAGCGCTCTGGGCGATCGCAACAGGCACGCTAATCACCGGTGCACTGGCGCCCGGTGTGAGCACCGCGCTCGTCGTACATGTCACTTGCGTGGCCGTGCTGGCCGAGCAATCCCAGCCCGTGCCCATTGGCAAGCCCGTCATTGTGATGCCTACAGGCAATGGGTCGCTAACCGTTATCACCCCCGTAGTGCTGCTCGAACCCGGCGCGTTGCTGTTGCTCACCTGCAGCGTATAGGTTCCGCTCGCGCCCACAGCGAATGCCGTCGGTGTCGCCTGCTTCGCTACGCTCAGCAGTGGCTTGCCTGAATCTGTATTGGTTACAGTGCTACTCTTATTACACGATGCATAACCGCAAGCTACCGTCGCCGTATTCACGATATTGCCAGTCGCGCTTATTTGGGCAGTGCCGCTTACTGCGATGGTAATGGAGCCTCCTGCAGGTATTGAGGCGCCACTCAGAGTAATGGCGTTGCCAGTTCCGCTCACCACAGATCCACAATTCCCTCCCCCACTAGCCACACAATTCCAACCGCTGACAGTTACCAGAGTTGGCACCGTATCTGTCACGCCCACCCCACTCGCTGTGACTGCCCCCACATTAGTCACAGTAATCGTGTAGTTCAATGGCTGGCCCGGCAAATACGTGCCATTTGGCGAAGCAGTCTTTGTAATATTAAGCTGCGGAGCAGTGGGATTACTCACACTCGCCGAGCATGGTGAAGGCGTATTGCCAGGTGCACAAAGTCCACCGTTATTTGGAGATGCAGTTGCAGAATTCACTACAGTGGCTGGCGGACTTGCAGCTACAGTTGCATTGATGGTACAGCGAACCACAGCCCCAACAGGAAATGAAGAGATTGTCGTAGATAGAGCACCACTACCAGCGGATGGAGAGATTACTGCGCTCCCAGATGTAGGTGCACAACTCCATGAATTGAAGCTAGCAATACCACTTGGGATTGAATCGCTAATCGCGGTACCATCAGCTAATGCAACACCTGTATTTGATACATCTACAAAATAGGTAACCGCTGCATTTGGGACAAGCGTTCCACCGCCTATATTTGTACTTTTAGTGATTGATATGATAGGCAGGGTTCTTGTATCTGTATCACTTGCTGTGCACCGCCCAGTAGCAGCATTGAATGAACTTCCTGCCGCCGTACAAGCAGTGCCAATATTACTTGTTGCAGGGCCAGGCGTAACCGTCGCAACGTTGGTCAAATTGCCCGTGAAACCGGATGGCACCGCCAGCGTCATGGTGTATGTAAGAGAGCTGCCATTGGGTAGTGATGCATTGGCATCATTCAACGCTCCACTACCATTCGAGGCACCACACACAGCGCCACCTGTAGCGCCACCACAGGTCCATGTGGCACTAGTGATGCCTGAAGGAAGAGGATCAGCCACAGTAACACTCTGCGCCCCGAATGGACCCGCATTTTTAACAAGCAATTGGTAGGTGATATTAGACCCTGCAATGTACTGGGTTTGATTGTCAGTCTTGGTAATTGATAAATCGGCACCAAATACAATGTTCTGACTGGCGCAATTTGAACCATCATTTGAAGATGAGCCTGGCGCACCGCTAATCAGCGTTGCAGCACCTGTAGTTAGATTGAATTGATAAAACCCGCTAGGAGGATTATTACCTGAGCCAAATAATCCATTAGGAGCCCCATACATTGCACCAATGAAACCCGCCGGAAGCCCGTTAGGAGCACCAATAGCCGTTACTATGCCGGTCGTAGGATTAATAGAAACAAGTTGACCAGCCGAAGTAACTGAATACAATAACCCATTCACCCATGCCATGTCTGCAATAGCTAAGTTTGTCAAGCCAGCTGGAAAGGTGAGCGACAGCAAGCTTGCCGTCATTGTGCTGACATTAACTACATACATTGCCGTACTGGTTCCGACATTGTTTTTAACGTACAGCAACCCTCCAGTGTCGCTAAAAGTACCAGAAATATATGTCGCAGAGGGCAAGCCCGTGACCGCTCCTAAATTGACAGTACTTCCGTCGGCCGCAATACGGATCAAACGGTTACTGGCATTAAGTATACCGTATTGATAGTTGTCTAGAGGATTGTAACCAACAGCATTATAAGTAACTGAGGATGTACCTATAGGACTAAATACAAATGGATTGGAGTTTGTACTTATTTTATATAATGTCGTCGGATCGCCAGGCTGCCCCTGCTCAAGGTACGTCGTCGAATCACAGACAAACGGAGTTTGTGCATTTGCTTCGGATGTAAATACACTGAGAAAAAAGAGAATTGGAACTATTAATATCCGAATATATATTTTCTGCATAATATCCTCTTTTCGCATAAGTGAAGACAGAGCAGATGCATCTTCCCTACTTCGATTTCTAGCTCAAAGTGTAGGTTTTTGCAATATTCAGAAACAGGAGGTCCATACTGAAAGACGATTGTTGTATTTTTCCCCTGGGGTAAACACTCAATTGACAAAAAATATTTCTTCATATAGCCACGGCATCCCAGTTTTTTGCACTACAAGCCCCCCATAAAGTCAAGCACTGATTGGTATTTTGAAAAATAGGCCTATCAATCAAGATGAGTAAAGTGCGTAAAACGAAGAATAGTCACTTCTACAAATGGGGGTTAGCACGAGCGTGCGCCTCCAGAACCAAATCGCGCGGCAAAGCTCTCGTGAGCCTCCAGGCCCTTGGCCGCATGAGCCACAGACATGCCACACTCGGCCACCAACTTCACTGCTTCGAGTTTGAACTTGCGACTGAATGTCCTTCCTCTCCATAAACCACCTCCGGCTTCATCTTCCGCCTTGACAAGGTGTCATCGAAACCGGCCACAGCCCAGAAGTCTCTGCAATGCAAAAAAAGCCATGAAAACCAACTGACGGCTCATTAGAAATATTTATTTCATTTGAATTTGTTTTGCAAAATACGTTGCGGCCTTTTTTAAAATGTCGCGCTCCTCGGTCACCCGCTTGAGCTCTTTTTTCAGATAGCGCAGCTCTGCGCTCTGTGAGAGTTGCGACTCATCTTTTTCGAGAAACGCTCTTTGTACTTTGAGCCACTGATAAAGACTGTGCTGGCTAACCCCAAAATGATCCGAAACATCAGCCACAGTACGGCCGTATTCGTTGATCTGTTTAATTGCTTCACTCTTGAATTCTTCTGAATATCGCTGCTTACTCATGATCGGGTTCTATTAGGCATCTGGGTCTGGCGCCAGTGGTAGTGCAGCTGCCGCTCATGGCCGCAACTCAAGCCAATGCACCAACAGCCATGCGTTTGAGCAATGTTTCGACCTGAGCAAGACCCTCTTCCGTCAGCATGAGATCAACGGGCTTTGCCAAGTTCAAAGATGGCTGAGGCCTGTTCAGCCATTCCTACAGCCACTGAGCCGCGTCAAATTGCGCTGCTTGTTCTGGATCTCCATATGTGGTGACAATTTCGTGCACCAATTCAATCAGTCGCTCTCGTGCTGAGTCCATCCTGGCGGTACCTTTCTGGTATGGCACAAGCACATGCGAAGTCAGCACAGAAGTGCTGAATATAGGGAGCTGCTAATCCTTTGATTAAAAGCGATCAGAAGCTGCTCTTGTCATTGTTATGCTTTTGCTGACGTTGGGACTGCAAGCGGCCTTGTTGCATAAATCGGTTTGGGACTGAGTCTCCCCAAACCCCAGACGTAGTTATGCCACGGCCACCGTTTGGGGCGTGCCCAGCTCGGTGA
>NZ_JBNDIT010000015.1:0-127256 GCF_050434545.1 Comamonas sp. 4034
TGCGAATCTGCCTGGGCGGCGCCAGTTGGGAAGAACTGAATGAATCTCTGGCAATTCTGGCAGCATTGCTCAAGTGACGGGCTTGATGCTATGCGCGCGGCCTTGCCTTTGCATCTGCAGCCGGGAATGCGTTGGTCTCGAAATCCAGCCAGGGCGGATTCTGGGCATACATCTCGGCAATCAACTGTTTGATCGCAGCGATATACCAGGAATCATCGTTGAACCGGTGGCTGAGGATGATGGGCGAGGTGGCTCGCTCGTCATCGATCAGACGGTAGACCAGGTCGGAGCGCAGCCGCGCCGCTGCCGGCATGATGCACACGCCCATCTCTGCGGCCACCAGGCCCAGCGCAGCCTGCAACTCGCGCACTTCGTGGACTTCGACGGGCTGGATGCCCTGGTCATGCAACAGGCCGAGCACGTGGTCGGCAAAGCTCGGGCGCGGGTCCTTGGGGTAGACGATCAGGCGCTGGTCTGCCAATGCCTGCAGGGTGATGCGGCCACCATCGGCTGCCAGCGGCGATCCCGGTGCGATTGCGAGGGCCAGCTTTTCCTCGCGCAGCACGGTGCGCGCCACCGAGCTGTCGTTGGTCCGGATGCGGCCGAAGCCCAGATCGATGCGGCCGGATTTGAGCTCCTGGATCTGCTGAATGGACCCCATGTCGACCAGGTGGACATCGGTGTCCGGGTAGCGCTTGCGGAACATGCGCACCAGCATGGGGAGTCCGCCATACAACGTGGACGCCACATACGCAATCGAGATCGATTGTCGCTGGCTGCGTCCCACCTGCCGGGCGGCGTTTTTCATCTGATCCACCCGGTGCAGCACCTGTAGTGCCTGCTCGTAGAACAGCCGTCCCGCTTCGGTCAGGCGCACCGGGCGGCTGTTGCGCTGGACGAGTTGCACACCCAGTTCATCCTCCAACTGCTGGATCTGGCGGCTGAGTGGCGGCTGCGCGATATGCATCTGTTCCGCCGCGCGGGTGAAATTACGGGTGGTCGCTACGGCCACGAAATAGCGAATCTGGCGCAAATCCATACGGGAAAACCATATTCAGATGGGATTGAGAGATTTTAAATGATTGTTTTTAAATGGGTAATTGATTAACTATACCTTTGAGGTATTGATTGAGATCAATTTGGTCTTGGATTGCAGCGGGGGTGCCGTCGTTAAATACGAGCCATGCAAAACACACACAGCCCTCAGCACCCAACGTTGCTTTCTGCAGGCACGGTTGTCGTGGATCAGATCGAGACCCTGCTGGTCGATCTGCCGACCATTCGCCCGCACAAACTGTCGGTGGCGACGATGAACGGCCAGACTTTGATGCTGGTGCGCGTGCGCTGTTCGGACGGCACCGTGGGTATTGGCGAAGGCACCACCATTGGAGGCTTGGCCTACGGCGCCGAGTCGCCAGAGGGCATGAAGCTGGCCATTGACACTTATTTCGCGCCGCAGATACGGGGCGCGGATGCCAACCGCGTGTCGGCGCTGATGGCCCGCCTGGGCAAGACCATCCGCGACAACCGTTTTGCCAAGTGCGCCGTCGAGACGGCCCTGTTTGACGCTTTGGGCCAACGCAAGGGATTGCCCGTCTCCGAGCTGCTGGGCGGTAGGCTGCGCGAGCGCCTGCCCGTGGCATGGACATTGGCTTCCGGCGATACGGGGCGCGACATCGAGGAAGCGCAGCGCATGCTGGAGACGCGCCGCCACCAGATCTTCAAGCTCAAGATCGGCCTCAAGCCAGTGCGTGACGATGTGGCGCACGTGGCAGCCGTCAAGAAGGCGCTGGGTGACAAAGCATCGGTGCGGGTGGATGTGAACATGGCATGGAGTGAGCTGGACGCACACCGCGGACTGGCAGGGCTGGTGGATGCTGGCTGCGAGCTGGCCGAGCAGCCGGTGGCCAGCGCTGAGGTGCTCGCGCGCCTCAAGGGCCGCTATCCGATTGCCATCATGGCCGATGAATCACTGACCGGCCCTGCTTCGGCCTTTACGTTGGCACGAGCGGCGGGCGCGGACGTCTTTGCCATCAAGACGGAGCAGTCCGGCGGATTGCAGGCCGCACAACAGGTAGCCGCCATTGCCGATGCAGCGGGTATCGGGCTCTATGGAGGAACCATGCTGGAAGGCGGGGTAGGCACCATTGCGTCGGCCCATGCGTTCTCCACATTCCGCGAGCTGCAATGGGGCACCGAGCTGTTTGGCTCGCTGCTGCTCACCGAAGACATCCTGACCACGCCTCTCGAATACAAGGATTTCCATCTGACAGTGCCGGCTGCGCCGGGGCTGGGCGTCACGCTGGACGAAGACCGGATACAGCATTTCCGTCGTGATCGCCCCCGCATATCCGTTGGCGCTGCGGCCTGACCTGATTTCTTCCCACCTTTTCCACGAAGCATCCATAAAAAGGAGACTGCGATGAGCGTTCAAATTTTCAACACCTCGCAAGTGCAGGACTTTCTGCGCCTGGCCAGCGGCCTGACCAATGACGGCGGCAACCCACGCGCCAAACAGGTCATCCACCGCATCCTGTCCGACCTGTTCAAGGCCATCGAAGACCTGGACATCACATCGGACGAATACTGGGCCGGGGTGGCTTACCTGAATCAGCTGGGCTCCCGTGGGGAGGCTGGCCTGCTGTCTCCCGGTCTGGGCCTGGACCGCTACTTCGACATGCGGATGGACGCAGAGGACGAGGCGCTGGGAGTGAAGAACGGTACGCCGCGAACCATCGAAGGCCCGCTGTATGTGGCGGGTGCGCCAGTGGCGCAGGGCTTTGCACGACTGGATGACGGCAGCGACACAGCCGGTCACACGCTCATCATGCACGGCACCATCTACGGCGCGGATGGCAAGCCGGTTCCCGGTGCGCAGGTCGAGGTATGGCACGCCAACACAAAGGGCTTTTACTCCCATTTCGATCCGACTGGCGAGCAAAAGCCATTCAACATGCGTCGCACCATCATTGCCGATGCGCAAGGCCGCTACAAGTTCCAGAGCATCGTGCCCGTGGGGTACGGCTGTCCGCCCGATGGGCCCACGCAGGCACTGCTCGATCAACTGGGCCGGCACGGCAACCGTCCCGCGCACATCCACTTGTTTGTCACGGCCAACGGCCACCGCAAGCTGACCACGCAGATCAACATCGATGGCGATCCGCTGGTGTTCGATGACTTTGCCTACGCGACCCGTGAAGGCCTGGTGCCCCCGCTGGTGGAGCGCAGCGATGCGGCGAGCATCCAGGCCAACGGTTTGAGTGGCCCGTTCGCGGAGATCGAATTCGACCTGACGCTCAGCGCCCTGGTCGACGGTGTCGACAACCAGATCGTCGACCGTCCGCGCCTGGCGGCCTGAACCTCCCCTGTTTCCCTGTTAGAGCCAGACCGTGGCCGAGCGCCACGGGGGATGGCTGCACCCCAACGAAACCCTACCATGAACACGACTGCTGCTGACAAATACGACGCTGTCGAGACGCTGCTGGAAACGGCGGTGCAAGACGACAAGGAGACCGGTGTCTTTCGCTGCCGCCGCGACATATTCACCAATCCCGAGCTGTTCGAACTGGAGATGAAGTACCTTTTCGAATCGAACTGGGTCTATCTGGCACACGAAAGCCAGATTCCAGACAACAACGACTACTACACCACCACGATCGGTCGCCAGCCCATCATTGTCACCCGCGACAAGCAGGGCGAACTGCATGCGGTGATCAATGCCTGCGCGCACAAGGGCGCCATGCTGTGTCGCCGCAAACATGGCAACAAGGGCAGCTTTACCTGCCCATTCCATGGCTGGACCTTCAACAACAGCGGCAAGCTGCTCAAGGTCAAGGACGAGAAAACAACCGAATACCCAGTCTCCTTCAACCAGAACGGTTCGCACGATCTGACCAAGGTAGCGCGGTTCCAGAGTTACCGTGGTTTTCTGTTCGGCAGCCTGAACCCCAACGTGCAGCCACTGGAGGACTACCTGGGCGAGACGAAAGTCATCATCGACCAGATTGTGGACCAGGCGCCCCATGGTCTGGAGGTGCTGCGTGGCAACTCCAGCTACATCTATGACGGCAACTGGAAGATGCAGATGGAGAACGGCTGCGATGGCTACCACGTCAGCTCGGTGCATTGGAACTATGCGGCCACCATGGGCCGCCGCCACGAGGAGGGCACCAAGGCCACTGATGCCAACAACTGGAGCAAATCGGTGGCCGGCGTCTATGGCTTCGAGAATGGCCATATCCTGCTGTGGACCAATACCTTGAATCCCGAGGTGCGTCCGATCTGGAACCAGCGCGAGCAACTCGCCCAGCGCGTCGGCCAGGAGCGCGCGGACATCATCGTCAGCCAGACCCGCAACCTGTGCCTCTACCCCAATGTATTCCTGATGGACCAGTTCGGCACGCAGATCCGTGTTGCCAGGCCGCTGAGCGTGAACCAGACCGAGATCAGCATCTTCTGTTTCGGCCCCAAGGGCGAAAGCGCCGAAGACCGCGCCATCCGCATCCGCCAGTACGAGGACTTCTTCAATGTCTCCGGCATGGGGACGGCGGATGATCTGGAGGAGTTCCGAGCCTGCCAGGCTGGGTATGCCGGCACGGCCGTGCGCTGGAACGACATGAGCCGTGGCGAGCCGCTGTGGATCGACGGACCCGACGAAAACGCAAGAAAAATGGGCATGAATCCCTTGCTCAGCGGAGAGCGTAGCGAAGACGAAGGCCTGTTCGTGTGTCAGCACAGCTACTGGGCCAGGACGATGCGCCAGGCTTTGAAGCAGGAACGGGAAGGAGTTCAGCCATGAACGCTGCTGCCTCCATGGAATACAACGCCATCTGCGCCTTTCTCTATCGCGAGGCGCGCCATCTGGATGACCGCGAATGGGAGCCCTGGCTGGCGCTGTACGCCCCCGATGCCGAGTACTGGATGCCCGCCTGGGACGATGACGACCGGCTCACCGATGATCCGCAAAGCCAGATCTCGCTGATCTACTACCCCAACCGCAACGGCCTGGAAGACCGGGTCTTCCGCATCAAGACAGAGCGCTCCAGCGCCTCCATGCCCGAGCCACGCACCAACCACATGATTACCAATGTGGAGGTATTGGCCGAGCACAGCGATACGGTGGATGTGCGCTACAACTTTCATACCTTGAGCCACCGCTACAAGCTGACCGATCACTTCTTCGGCACCGTGTTCGTCACGTTGCGCAAGGCGGATGGCGGCTTTCTGATTGGGCGCAAGAAGATTGTTCTGAAGAACGACTACATCCGTCAGGTCATCGATGTCTATCACATCTGACCACCAGGGAGATCGACAATGAACAGCTATCGCATTGCACTGAATTTTGAAGACGGGGTGACCCGTTTCGTGGATTGCAGTGCCAACGAAAAGGTGCTGGATGCGGCCTTCCGCCATCGCATCAACCTGCCCATGGACTGCTCCGACGGTGTCTGTGGCACCTGCAAATGCAAGGCCGAAAGCGGCGCTTACGACCTGGGAGACGACTACATTGAGGACGCGCTGACGGGGGACGAAGCCGCCGAGGGCCTGGTGCTGACCTGCCAGATGGTACCCAGGTCGGACTGCGTGATCTCCGTGCCCGTGCCATCCAGCGCTTGCAAGACGGGTACCGCTGCCTTCCAGGCGACTGTGGCACAGGTAGGGCCCTTTGGCGATGCAGCCTATGAACTGGTGCTGGATGTCGCCGATACGGCGCCAGTGTTCCTCCCGGGCCAGTATGTGAACATCGGTGTGCCGGGCAGTGGCCAGCACCGGTCCTATTCATTCAGTTCGATGCCCGGCGCGCAGCACATGAGCTTCATGATCAAACAGGTGCCAGACGGCCTGATGAGCACCTGGCTGGGCACAGCACAGTCTGGGCAGATGCTGGAGATGACCGGGCCGCTGGGCAGTTTTTATCTGCGCTCGGTGACACGCCCGCTGTTGTTCTTGGCTGGCGGCACAGGGCTGGCGCCGTTTCTGTCCATGCTGGAGGTGCTGGCCATGCACGGCACGAGTCAACCCGTGCATCTGGTCTATGGCGTGACCCGTGACCAAGACCTGGTGATGGTCGATCGGCTAGAGGCGTATGCTGCCCGCATCTCTGGCTTCACGTTCAGCACCTGCGTCGCCGATCCGCAGACCACGCATCCGCGCCAGGGCTATGTGACCCAGCACCTGGCACCCGAGGTGCTGCACAGCGGCAACGTCGATGTCTACCTGTGCGGCCCGCCGCCCATGGTGGAGGCGGTGCAAAAGCACTTCAAGGCAGAAGGCATTGCGCCCGCAAGCTTCCACTACGAGAAGTTCACACCCAACCAGACGGTGGCGTCATGAGTGCAAATACGAACATGAACCAGCGGTTTTCCGGCAAGGTGATGGTGGTCACTGGCGCTGCTCAGGGCATCGGACGCGGAGTAGCGCTACGCGCCGTGGCCGAAGGCGGCAAGGTGCTGTTTGTCGACCGCGCCGATTTCATCACCGATGTGGCGGCCGAGGCGGGCAGCCCACACGCTGTGGGCTTTGTCGCCGATCTCGAAACCTATGAAGGCGCCGACGCTGCGATGGCGTTTGCGGTGAAGACGTTTGGCGGAATCGACATTCTGATCAACGGCGTGGGCGGAGCCATCCGCATGCGGCCCTATGCGGATTTCGAGCCCACACAGATCGATGCGGAAATTCGCCGCTCGCTGATGCCCACGCTGTATGCCTGCCATGCCGTGCTGCCGCATCTGCTGGAGCGCGGCGGCGGCACCATCGTCAACGTTTCATCGAACGCCACGCGCGGCATTCGCCGCGTGCCGTACTCGGCGGCCAAGGGCGGTGTCAATGCCTTGACGCAGGCGCTGGCGATGGAGTATGCGCAGCAGCACGTCCGTGTCGTTGCAACCGCGCCGGGCGGAACCAAAGCGCCGCCCAGACGGGTACCTCGCAACGCGGAGGGCGACAGCGCGCAAGAGCAGGTATGGATGGGTGAAGCGGTTCAGCAGGTCACCGAATCGAGCTTTTTCAAGCGCTACGGCAGTCTGGACGACCAGGTCGGGCCGATTCTGTTCCTGGCATCGGATGAAGCTGCCTACATCACGGGCGCCGTGCTGCCGGTAGCAGGTGGTGACAACGGCTGACCGGCAGCTTCCGCACCTTCCATTCCCACCCTGAAAACCGGCGCTCGCTCGCCGGGCAAGGAGATTCCATGTGTGATCGCAAAGCCGTTATTCCGCCGGGAATGGAGGCGGTATATGAAAAGATCGGCTACGCCCCCGCCTTGAAAGTGGGCAATACCGTCTATGTGTCGGGCCAGATCGGGCGAGATTCGTCGATGCAACTGGTTGAGGCCCGTGAGGCCCAGATCGCGCAGGCGTTCGACAACCTGCGGCTCGTACTGGAGGCGGCGGGTGCGTCGCTTGCAGATGTGGTCGACCTGACGAGCTTTCATACGGACATGCGCGACCTGCCCTTGTTCATGCAGGTGCGCAACCGCTACTTCAAAACGCATCCGCTGCCGGCGTGGACGGCAGTTGGTGCGCACATGCTTGGCGGTGCGCCGGGCTACATCGTGGAAATCAAGGCCGTGGCGGTGCTGCCAGCTGGCCAGACCAAACCAGGCTGAAAGACTCAGTCCTGACACAGAAAAACAGCAGGAGACCGACATGAAGACAATTGAAGTCAACCAGATCATTGACAACGCCCGCTTCACCCGATTTCACTGGATGGTGACGCTCCTGTGCGCCTTGTTGCTGGTGTTTGACGGGTATGACCTGTTCATCTATGGCGCAGTGCTGCCGGTGTTGATGAAGGAATGGGGGCTGACCCCGGTGGAGGCTGGCGCGCTGGGTAGCTATGCGCTGTTCGGCATGATGTTTGGCGCTTTCGTATTCGGCCCACTGGCGGACCGCATTGGCCGCAAGAAGGGCGTGGCCATCAGCTTCGTGCTCTTCAGCGTCTCGACCTTTCTGAGTGGCTTTGCCTCGACACCCACCGAGTTTGGCATTTTTCGCTTCATCGCGGGCCTGGGCTGCGGCGGCCTGATGCCCAATGCCGTGGCGCTGGTAAATGAGTATGCGCCCAAGCGCGCTCGTAGCACCTTGGTGGCCATCATGTTCAGCGGCTACTCGCTGGGCGGCGTGCTGTGCGCCGGCCTGGGTATCTACATGCTGCCGCGCTTTGGCTGGCAGTCCATGTTCTGGGCCGCTGCCGTACCGTTGGTGCTGCTGCCCGTCATTCTGTGGAAGTTGCCGGAGTCGGTCGGCTTTCTGCTGCGCCAGGGTCAGCAGGTCAAGGCGCGCCAGATGCTGGGCCAGGTGGCGCCTCTCGTGCAACTGGGTGCCGATGTGCATCTGGTACAGGCCGATGCGAAGGGCGCGAGCGTGCCCATGCTTGATCTGTTCCAGCAGGGCCGTGCGATGGGTACCTTCATGATCTGGCTGTCCTTCTTCTGCTGCCTGCTGATGGTGTATGCGCTGGGCTCCTGGCTGCCCAAGCTGATGGCTGGTGCCGGCTACAGCCTGGGATCGAGCCTGTCATTTCTGCTGATGCTGAACTTCGGCGGGGTGGTCGGTGCGATTGCCGGTGGCTGGCTGGGCGATCGCTTCAGTCTGCCCAAGGTCGTGGTGGCCTTCTTCACACTGGGAACGGTGTCAATCGCACTGCTGGGCCTCAACAGCCCGATGCCCGTGCTGTACCTGCTGATCGCCATAGCGGGCGCCACCACCATCGGCACGCAGATCCTGCTGTACGCCAATACAGCGCAGTTCTATCCGCTGGCCATTCGCTCCACGGGGCTGGGATGGGCTTCGGGCATTGGCCGCACGGGCGCCATCGTTGGTCCGCTGCTGGGTGGCTGGCTGATGGCAGCGGCCCTGCCGCTGAAGCTGAATTTCCTGGTGTTTGCCGTGCCCGGCCTCGTGGCGGCGCTGGCCATCGGCTGCTTCATTCTCTGGTACAGCGGCAAGGCCGAACTGCCCAGCGTCTCAGGAGCTGTAGCCCGCCCCGTTGTCTGATCCGGCGGTACCGCGCAGAGAGGAGTTTGCATGATCGATAAAACAGTACGCACCGTAGCCGATGCCTTACACGGTGTGAAAGACGGCGCCACGGTACTTGTGGGGGGCTTTGGCACGGCAGGCATTCCCGTCGAACTGATCGAAGGCTTGATCGAGCAGGGCGCCAAGGACCTGACCCTGGTCAACAACAACGCGGGCAATGGCGACCAGGGTTTGGCGGCCTTGCTCAAGGCTGGACGGGTGCGCAAGATCATTTGCAGTTTTCCGCGCCAGGCCGATTCCTGGGTGTTCGATGCGCTTTACCGCAGCGGCCGCATCGAGCTGGAACTGGTGCCACAGGGCAACTTGGCCGAACGGTTGCGGGCGGCAGGAGCCGGTATTGGCGGCTTCTTCTGCCCCACAGGCTATGGAACCGAGCTGGCCAAGGGCAAGGAAACACGCCAGATCGAAGGCCGCTGGTATGTCTTTGAGCAGCCTATTCATGGCGACGTGGCGCTGGTCCAGGCCGAGCGTGGCGACCGTTGGGGCAACCTGACCTACCGCAAGGCTGCGCGCAACTTTGGCCCTGTCATGGCCACCGCCGCGCGCTCCACCATCGCCAGCGTCTTTGAATTGACGGAGCTGGGCGCGCTGGACCCCGAGGCCATTGTCACCCCCGGCATCCACGTGCAGCGAGTGGTGCAGGTACCGCGCGTGAAGACGGAAGCCGGTGGCTTCAAGGCAAGAGGCTGAAATCCAGCAAGGAGCATGGAATGACAACGAACTACCAGCGCCGAACCAAGGATGAAATGGCAAGGCGGATTGCGCAGGACATCCACGACGGCGCCTATGTGAACCTGGGCATCGGTATGCCCACCCTGGTAGCCAACCATCTGCCCGCCGGGGTGGAAGTGGTGCTGCACAGCGAAAACGGCATTCTGGGCATGGGGGCCGCGCCGCCCGAGGGGCAGGAGGACTATGACCTCATCAATGCCGGCAAGCAGCCAGTGACTCTGCTGCCCGGGGGGGCCTTCTTCCACCATGCTGACAGCTTTGCCATGATGCGTGGTGGCCATCTGGATATTTGCGTGCTGGGCGCATTCCAGGTGTCGGCCACCGGTGATCTGGCCAACTGGAGCACGGGCGAGCCCGGTGCCATTCCCGCTGTTGGCGGCGCCATGGATCTGGCTGTCGGAGCCCGGCAGACCTGGGTGATGATGGATCTGCTCACCAAGAAGGGCGAGAGCAAGCTGGTGAGGCAGTGCAGCTATCCGCTGACGGGCCTTGCCTGCGTCAAGCGCATCTATACCGATCTGGCGACATTGGCTTGCACGAGCGCAGGCCTGCAATGGATCGACGGGGTGCCCGGTCTCAGCCGCGAGGCATTGGAAGGCATTGTGGGCTTGCCGATCGCCGCCGCAGCAAAGGAGGGCTTCTGATGAGCACCGTATTCATTTGCGATGCCATCCGCACAACGTCGGGTTGGTATGACCTGCGCGCCATATGCATCGGTGTGGGCCCGAACATTGCCTTGATCGTTGAACCCGTTTGCGTGGAGAAACCATGAGCCAAGCAGCTTTCCAACTGACCACCCAGCGTGGCGACTTCCGGGTTGCCATCGATGGCGATCCTGCTGCGCCAGCGCTGATTCTGAGCAACTCCCTGGGTACCACCCTGGAGATGTGGGCGCCGCAGGTAGCGGCATTGTCCGGGCGTCACCGGCTGATCCGCTATGACACACGCGGCCATGGAGGCAGTCCGGTCACGCCAGGGCCATACAGTTTTGACGACCTGGGCCAGGACGCGCTGGCGGTTCTCGATGCGCTGCAGGTCGAGCAGGCTGCTTTTTGCGGCATCTCGATGGGCGGCCACACGGGGCTGTGGCTGGGCGTGCATGCGGGCCAGCGCTTTGATGCCATCGCTGTCTGCAATAGCGCCGCAAAGATAGGTAACGAACAGGCTTGGCGCGAACGCGCCGCCATGGTGCGCATCGGCGGTGCCGCGGGTATGCAAGAGCTCGCCAATTCCGCACCGGGTCGCTGGTTTACCGAAGGCTTCGTGAGTGCCAACCCTGAAGTTGTGCGACGCGCGCAGCACGGTATTGCACGCATCGACCCCGAAGGCTATGCCGCCTGCTGCGAGGCGTTGGCAACCTCGGATCTGCGTGCCAGCCTCGGGAAGATTCTCACACCCACGCTGTTGCTGGCAGGCGAAAACGACCCGGTTACCACCGTGGCTGACGCGCAAGCCATGCAAGCCGGAATTCCCGGCGCGCAATTCGCCACGGTGCTCGCATCCCATCTCTCGAATCTGGAGGCCCCCCAGGCCTTCAATCAAGCCGTGCTGGACTTTCTCGCCAGCACCTGATCACTCAAAGGAAAACCCATGCTGTATCTGGTTCACATGATCGTCGACATTCCTGCCACCCTGCCGTCCGAAGAGGCTGCGCGCATCAAGGCCGAGGAGAAGGCCTATTCGCAAGCGCTGCAGCACTCGGGCAAATGGCCGCATCTGTGGCGCGTGGTGGGCGAGTACGCCAACTACAGCGTGTTCGACGTAGCAAGCAACGACGAACTGCACGACACACTGAGCCAGCTGCCGCTGTTCCCGTTCATGAAAATCACGGTGACGCCGCTGGCCAAGCACCCTTCTTCCATCCGGTAGACCGAATGCGGAGGATCGCCATGAACCTGAACCGACGAATGCTTTCGCTGTTTGCTGCAGCTCTTGTTTTGCCCGGCGTGGCTATCGCCCAGACCGAAGCGAACTGGCCCAGCAGGCCCATCAAGTGGGTGGTGCCCTTTCCACCTGGTGGCGCGATGGATGCCATTGCCCGCACCCTGGGTGACCAGGCCGCGCGGGAGCTGGGCCAGCCATTCGTGATCGAGAACAGGCCCGGTGCCGGCGGCAACATCGGTGCAGACTATGTAGCCAAGCAGCCGGGCGATGGCTACACCATCATGATCACGTCCATAGGCATGGCGACCAACCCGGCGCTATACACCAAGCTGAGCTATGACCCGGTGAAGGATTTCGCCCCCATCAGCCTGCTGGCCGTGGTGCCCAATGTGCTGGTGGTAAATGCGGCCAAGAGCGCCGACAAGTCCGTCAAGGACGTGCTGGCCCATGCCCGGCGCGAGCCTGGCAAGCTCACCTATGCCTCTGCCGGCAACGGCACCTCGATCCACCTGGCAGGAGAAATGTTTGCAGCGCTGGCCGGTGTGCAATTGCTGCACGTCCCCTACAAGGGCAGCGGCCCGGCGGTCACTGACATGCTCGGTGGCCAGGTCGATCTGATGTTTGACAGCATCACTTCGGCGCGGCCGCATATCCAGTCAGGCAAGCTGCGCGCCCTGGGCGTGACCACGGCCAGGCGCTCATCCGCGCTGCCCGACGTGCCCACCATCGCCGAGGCGGGCGTGCCCGGTTATGAGGTGTCGCCCTGGTTTGCGGTGTTTGCGCCTGCGGGCACGCCCGCCACCGTGTTGGCCAGGCTCAATCAGGTGCTCAACAGTGCGATGAAGCAGCCGGACACCCTGAAGAAGCTCGCCGGAGTGGGTGCAGAGCCTATCGGCTCCACGCCGCAGGAGCTAGCCTCGCACCTGAATCAGGAGCTGGACCGCTGGAGCCGGCTTGTCAAGGAACGCAACATCCGTCTGGATTGAGCGGGAGACTGGACAATGAACTCCGCTGCCGAACACGCGATTCCGTCATTGATCGATAACGAACGGCTGGGCGCCTTCCAATGGCGGGTGCTTGCACTGTGCTTTGTCATTGCGCTGTTCGATGGTTTCGATACGCAGGCCATTGCCTTCACTGGGCCGGCCATTCTGGCTGCCTTCCATTTGCCTGCAGGTTCGCTGGCCCCCATCCTCACGGCCGGCATCATCGGCATGACCATCGGTGCCATGACGCTGGGTATGGTGGGGGACCGCATCGGGCGTCGCCCGACCATCATGCTGAGCCTGGTGATCTTTGGCTGCGCAACGCTTGCCACGGCCTGGTCCACCGACACCAGCCATATCCTGGTGCTGCGCTTCATCGCGGGGCTGGGCATGGGAGGCTGCACGCCCGTGCTGCTGGCGCTGGCGGCCGAGTATGGGCCGGCCCGCCACCGTGGTGCCATCATGACCGGCGTGTTGCTGGGCCTGCCTGCCGGTGCGATGCTGGGCGGGCTGCTTGCTGCGCGCATGCTGCCGCTGATTGGCTGGGAAGGCATCTTCATCGTTGGGGGAGCGGTGCCTCTGGCGATGCTGGTAGTCATCGCACTGATGCTGCCGGAGTCGCTGTATTTCCGCGCCGCGCAAGGGGATGCCGACGGGCAGCGCTATATCGCCAAAGTGCTGTCAAAGATTCTCAGCCGCCCGTTGCCTGCGGGCGTGCATTTCACGGTGCCCGAATCTGCAGTGGAGAGGGCCAGCGTGCGTGCGCTGTTCACCGACGGCAATGCCGGGAAAACCGTCGCGATCTGGGCCATCTACCTGCTCAACTGGGTGGCCTGGTTCATGCTGCTGTCGTGGCTGCCAACGGTGCTCAAGGCGGCGGGTCTGCCTGCGGCAGATGCGCCAATGGGGACGGTGATTGTCAATGCGGTGTTCATCATCTGCGCCATACCGCTGTCATTTCTGTTGCCACGCGTTGACACGCGTCGCTTGCTGATCCTGATGTTCGCCGTTGGCATTGCGGTGGCGTTGGGTCTGAGTGTCGCGGGGCAGAACTGGGCGCTGGTGTTTGTGCTTGCTGGGGCCGCAGGCTTTGGCATTGGGGGCCAGCAGATTGCGCTGAACTATCTGATCGTGGGCTCCTACCCCACGGCATTGCGTGCCACGGCAACGGGCTGGTCCATCGGTATGGGCCGTGCTGGCGCCATTGTGGGGTCTGCGATAGGCGGCGGTTTTCTGGCCTGGGGCGGTCCGTCAGGATTTTTTCTGGCGTTGGCGGTACCTTTGGTGTGGGCAGGCATAGCGGTTCTGAGCCTGAGGCTGCACTCTGCCACTGCCGAGTCAGCGCCGCTGGCTGCACATTGATGTTGGGAAGCCAAGCGCCGGACATGGGGGGAGGTGTGGATTTATGAACTTCAAGGACTGGTCCCTCAGCGCCTGGGTGGCGGGATTTCTGGCGGTACTGATTTCGTACTGTGGGCCACTGGTGATCTTCATTCAGGCCGCGCAGGCCGGTCATATGCCGCCGCAGGCGCTGAGCTCGTGGATCTGGGCCATCTCGATGGGGGCAGGTCTCAGTGGCCTGCTGCTGAGCTGGTGGCTGCGCATACCCGTCATCACGGCGTGGTCCGCGCTCGGTACAGCGTTGCTGCTGAGCCTGTTTCCGCATATCTCCATGCCAGAGGTCGTGGGAGCCTATCTGAGCGCGGCGGCGCTGGTTGTCGTGATCGGCCTGAGCGGGTACTTCGAGAAAATCGTCCACCTCATTCCCAAGGGCATTGCAGCGGGCATGATGGCCGGCATTCTTTTCCAATTCGGGGTGCAGGCTTTCCGTGCCAGCATGGATTTGCCCGCCGTGGTACTGGTCATGTTGGTTGCGTATCTGGCCGGGCGGCGATTCTGGCCGCGCTATACCGTGGTGCTGGTGGCGGTGCTCGGTCTTGTGGTCGCGGCCATCACGGGCAAGACCAATCTGCAGGCCCTGGAGCTGGTACTGGCCGAGCCGGTATTCGTCGCACCCGTGTTCAATCTCGGCACCTTTCTGAGCTTTACCGTGCCTTTGCTGCTGGTGAGCCTGACGGGACAGTACCTCCCGGGGATGGCCGTGCTGCGCCTGGCCGGCTACCACGTCCCGTCACGGGCAGCGGTCACAGGTACGGGGCTGGCATCGCTGCTGGTGGCGTGCTTTGGCGGCATCAGCATCGTGCTGGCATCAATCACTGCTGCGCTGTGCACGGGCAAGGATGCACACCCCGACTCGGACAAGCGCTATGTCGCTGGCATGGCCAATGGTGTTTTCTATCTCCTGGGCGCCACATTCGCAGGCACCATCGTGCTGGTGTTCAGCGCCTTTCCTCCTGCACTGATCGCCGCGCTGGCGGGCCTGGCGCTGATCGGTGCGATTGCCTCCAACATCGGCTTGCTGGCGCAGGAGTCCGTCATCGAGCCAGCGGTCGTCACCTTCCTGGCCACGGCATCGGGGATGACGCTGTTCGGATTGGGCGCAGCCTTCTGGGGCGTGGTGTTCGGCATGGCGTCGCATGGCCTGTTGCATCTGCGTCGCTCGGCTGCCTAGGAGCCTGGGAAAAGGAGTTGCTCGATGACCATTCATGGCGCGCCTGAACCAGGAGCAACAAAGTGGTCACAGGCATCGTGCATATCGGCATGCATCGGCCCGATGAGCCATGTCAGTGCGTATTTTTCCTTTGCAATGGCTTCAGGTTTGTCTGGCTTTCTTCGCCAGTTCGTCAAACTCTTTGCGCAATTCATCCAGTTCCGTTTCATCCAGTTCTTCGAGGGAAAGCATGCGATTGCGTGCGGGCTCGATTGCTCGAATGAGTTCATCCAGCTTGATCTGGATCGCTTCCGTGTCGCTGTTCTGCGTGGATTGGATCAGGAACACCATCAGGAATGTGATGATGGTGGTGCCGGTGTTGATGACCAACTGCCATGTATCGTTGAAATGAAAGATCGGCCCTGACAGGGCCCAGAGCACGATGACTGCACATGCAATGGCAAAACTGGCTGGTCGCCCGCTCAGTCTGGCGACTCTTCTGGCAAGCTGGCTGAATACGGAATGTCTTTGCATGGTCAAGCCTTTCGAAGCGCACTGCGCCGCATGCGTTCCTGGTGGCCCGACTCGCATGGGGAGGGCAGGGGCGCGGGGAGAATGACGGTCTGGAAAATCAGGCGACGGCCTCCGCATTCATTCGTGCTTTGCTGCCTCGGCGTTGCGTTTTCTCGTGGCAGCTGCTTTTTTTGCGGAAGCTGAGCGCTCATCCGCGGTGCGGCTCGCGGATGCCTTGCCTCCCAGACGTCCGCCTTTGCGCCACGCGGAGTGATCCACGGAATGTCCACGGCCCGAACCGGATTTCTTGCCGCCTCCCGTCTCCTTGTTCACAGTGGCCCAAGCCCGCCCTTCTGCCTCCTTTTTGCTGACACCACGGCTTTCGTAGCTCTCCTCGATATGCTCGGCTTGGCGCTTTTGCTTGTCGGTATAGGAAGATTTGTCACCTCTTGGCACGATAGACTCCTTGGGGAAATGGCGTGCAGGGATCGCAACGCAACTGCCTGAAAATGGGCTGCCCCGGTGTGCGCCGTAGGACCAAGGGCTCTGGTCACCTTCATCCATGAATGGTCGAAGGACGGCAGTCAGGCAACCGTGTTGTCGGTAAGAAAAGCCGCGCAGGCCTGCCTCTGCAGCTGCTGCTACGGATGAGGTCCTGCATTCCTTCACCCGGTTTGGCGGTCTTGCATCGGTGGGCGGTTCACTTCCACACATGCTGGCGCGGCGCATGATGAAAGCCCTGGATTGCCTGAATGCAGAACAGGTTGCGTGTCGCACAGCATGTGGCGATGCTCAGCGGTACGTTACTGAGCGAATCGGGTCTTGGCATCGTTCACGCAGGCATCTTTCGAGGCTGCGGGCAGCGTATCGCAACGCTCCTTGGCAGCTTTGTACTCCGCGTCACGGGTGGCCTGGGCTGCATCCTTGCGAGCCTCGGAGACATTGGCTGCTTTGTCTTGAGGAGTCATGTTCGACGGCGCTTCCTGCGCACGCTTGACCTTGGCATCCTCCCTGGCCTTCACGTGTGCGGCCTGCGCGTCCTTCTTGCACACATCCTTGGCATTGCCGCTTTGGTCATCACAGCGCTCCTTGGCGATTTCATAGGCTGCGTCCGCGCGGGCAAGACGTGCCTTGTAGTGCGTGGAGTCACTGGGCTTTTCCTTGGCGTCGAGGTCTGCCTTGGCGATGTTCTCGTTGCCCTTCGCTTCTTTCTCGCAGATGTCCTTGGCGTTACCGCTCAGGGTTTTGCATTGGGCCATTGCAGATTTGTAAGCCGCTTCAATGCTCTTTTTCTCTGCTTTCAATTCGTCGCTGGTCAATGCAAATCCAGAGGCAGCATACAGCGAAATGGCAAGCGCACTGGTGATTTTCAAATAACTATTCATTGCATATCTCCTGATGATGAATTTCCATGATAGGGCCATTAATATGTGCTGAATGCCATCCAAGGAGAATACGAACCGTAGGTGTGATCCTATGCCGTTTACATCATGTTGATATTTTGAGAAGAGAGGTGAATAAGCCCTACGTGTATACGCTGTTGTCAGCGATATGGTGATGTTTTTATAGACAAGGAAATGACCATGTCCAACCCCATCGATAAATTCAATGAAAAGGCTGAAGCTGCTGTAAAAAGACAATCTGAAATCCAGAAGCAACAGCGGCTCAATGACAATCTTGCAAAGGCCTCAGAAGAAAATATGGATGAAAAGGCTGCGCCAGGGCCCGGGCATGCCGAGCCTGAGCCTCCGATGCCGGAGCAAACGCTGAAAAAGCCTGGCTTGCAAAAGGATATGGTATTGCAGCCAGAAAGCCTTGCTCAAGATTATGTTGGCAGTGCCAAACTCGAAGGCAAGGTTGCCATCATCACTGGTGGAGATTCTGGGATTGGCCGTGCGGTAGCCATTCTGTTTGCCCGTGAAGGAGCAAATATAGCGATTGGGTATCTCAACGAACACCACGATGCGGCAGAGACCTGCCGTCTGGTGGAGGCGGAGGGGGCGCAGTGCCTTGCCGTCTCTGGCGACGTGCAAGATCCGGCATTGTGTGAAGATCTGGTGGCCAGGGCGCTGGAGGAGTTCGGGTCGGTCAACGTGCTGGTGAACAATGCTGCCTTTCAGGAGCATGCGGCGGATATCGAAGACATCACCGAAGAGCGTCTTGAGGAGACATTCAAGACCAACATCTTTGGCTATTTCCATATGGCCAAGGCGGTACTGCCGTATTTGAGTGAGGGGGATTGCATCATCAATACCGGCTCGGTCACGGGTTTGCGCGGCAGTCGCAACCTGATTGATTACTCCGCCACCAAGGGCGCCATCCATGCATTCACCAAGGCGCTTGCGAGCAATCTGGCGGCGCGAGGAATTCGCGTCAACGCGGTTGCGCCGGGCCCGGTCTGGACTCCGCTCAATCCTGCCGACAAGGCGGCGAAGGATGTTCGCAAGTTTGGCGAGGATACCGACATGCGCCGTCCCGCGCAGCCCGAGGAGATATCTCCGGCCTATGTATTCCTGGCAGCGCCAGTATGCTCCAGCTACATCACAGGTATTGTTTTGCCGATTACAGGAACCGTTGGGGAGGCATGAATTTTATGAAAAAGAAAGGACTCATTTTTGAGTCCTTTTTTATAATGCGTTATTTCAAATATGGAAATACTGTCTTTGAAATATCAGGTGCTGAAATATATTTACCAGTAATATTTATTGCTGGTTTCCCAGGCTTTTACCTGCTCTTCCGCCTTGTCTCTGGCAATACCCTCTCGCTCCTGAATCCTTCCTACCAGTTGTTCGCGCTGACCGTTGATGACATCCAAGTCATCGTCGGTCAGTTTTCCCCATTGTTCTTTGACTTTTCCCTTGAATTGTTTCCAATTGCCCTTAATGGTGTCTTCATTCATGGTGTTAACTCCTGCGGTTTATAAAAAATGGTGAAATATTCTGAGAATAAAATCTCAAATGATTCACTGCCGATGGAGTATTCATGTTAGAGCAAGATAAATCCCGTGCCTGTAGGTTTTCGTGAAGCATTGCCATGCGAGTTTCCCTACGCATCACGCATTGAGAGCCGCTCATGCAACTGAGCCAATCGTCGATTTTCGATTCAGCCGCGGTCTGCTCTTGGCCGACACCCGGGGTTGATTGCAGCTGCAATTGCAGGCGTCAGAAGTGCTGCTGGGGTCAGCATTGAATGCCGCGATGCGGGGGAGCAGCCCCCGAAGTGGGCATTGGCAATGAGCGGGGGGACTGGGGCGCAATGGCACCGCATCCAGCGGTTCTGGGGCATGGTGATTTGGCGTACTGACAGAAGGCCGACATTCGAATTTGCCTGCCGGTATCGCCGATCCCGTGGCGCGCCCTAGAACAATTCCTGCTGGGAAGATGTCAGCGTGTTGAAGTCTTCTCCGAGGGGAAGAAGAATCGAGTCGGCAATGGGCTGAAGCTGTTTCGTCAGATAGTGCTCGTAGTCAATGGCAGATTGGCGACTCTCCAGCGGCTCTGGACCATTTTTGGTGATGACGTAGCGAATCCAGCCTCCGCTCTGGTACTGCAAGGGGCGCTCCATGCGCGCGTTGTACGCATCCGCAATGCGGGCGGCCCGCACCTGGGGTGGCACGTTCGCCACGTAGGCATCCAGGCGGTGCCGCAGGCGCTTGCGGTAGATGAGTTGGTCATCCATCTTGCCCGCCAGCGTGGATTGCGCATACTCGATCACGAATGATCGGTAAGGTACGCCTTGAAAGACGCGCGAGAGCAGGCCTTCCTGAAACTGCCGTGCAAGAGGCGTCCAGTCGCTGCGCGCCATCTCCAGGCCTCGGTAGACCATTGCCTCGTTGCCAGCCGCGTCGACGCTCAGGCCTGCGTAGCGCTTTTTGCTGCCGATGTCCGAGCCACGGATGGTGGGCATGAAGAATTTCTTGTAATGCGTGTCGAACTCGATTTCAAGAAAACTCTCGAGGTCCTGCTCCTGCCGCAAGCTCTGCGCCCACCACGCATTGATGTCCTGGGCCAATTCGGCTGCGACCACATGCGCCTCTTCATTGGAGTGGGCGCGCCCTAGCCAGATGAAGATGGAATCCGTGTCTCCGTAGATGACTTCGTACCCGCGCTTTTCTACCAGGTCACGGGTAGCCTTGACCATCTCGTGGCCGCGCAGGGTGATCGAGGAGATCAGGTCCGGGTTGAAGAACCGGCACTCCGATGCACCCAGCACCCCGGCGAAAGAATTCATCACCAGCTTGATGGCCTGGGACAGGGGCTCGTTCCTGGCGCGCTTGGCTTCGTCACGGGCACGCCACAGCGTGGTCACGATTTCCGGCAGGCAGTGCTTCTCTCGCGAAAAGCGCGTGCCCTTGGGGCCTTTGATGAGCCGTTCGGGGTTGCTGGCATGCTGGCCCTCGGCCAATCCGACAGGGTCCACAAGAAAGGTTCGAATGATCGAAGGGTAGAGGCTCTTGTAGTCCAGAACCACGACGGAGTCGTAGAAGCCGGGCCTGGAATCCAGTACATAGCCACCGGGGGAAGATTTCCCCTGGATGTCGCCCACGCTGGGCGCCACATATCCCAGGCGGTGCATGCGGGGCAGGTAGTGGTGGCTGAACGCGGCGATGGAGCCGCCAAAGTGGTCGAGCTGCAGGCCCGTCGTGTGGGCGCGCTCCATGGCAAACTGCAGCAGCTTTGTCTTTTCGAAGATGCGCAGGACTAGCTCGCAGTCCCGGATGTTGTAGATGGCGAGCGCGGGTTTGTCGTCCTGGTAGCGCCGCTCGATCTCCGCCATCTTGTCGTACTCGTCGCCGATGTCCTTGCCCTCGCCCAGAAGTTCACGTGACACGTTCTCAAGGCTGAAAGAGGAAAAGCTCCAGACGGCAGCCCGGAGCGCTTCGATGCCATCGATCACCGCCCGGCCGGGCATGGGCGCGAAAAGATAGCCTTGCTTGCCAGGATGGGTGCGCCAGGCAATAGGCCTGCGCTCGCGGCCCAGCAGAAGAGGTGTCGCACAGTCGTCTGCGGTCTTCTGCAGCACATGCAGGTCGAACTGGATGACGTTCCATCCAATGATCACGTCCGGGTCATTGCGTTCGAACCACGCGTTGATCGCTTCGATCATCGCTTTGCGCGTTGCGCAGTAGACCAGCGCAAAGCCTGGCGGCTGCATGGACTCGAAAGGTGCCTCGCCCAGCATGAACACCACGCGCTCTGCCATTCCGTCCAGTGCAATGGAGTAGAGGTCCTGGTGCTGGCTTGTCTCGATATCCAGTGACACCACCTTCAGTGCAGGCCGGAAATCGGGCGCGGGCTGCAGCCTGCAGTCCACCAGTGCCGAGTTCTCGAGCTGCCCACCTTCCAGCTGGACGCCTGCGGTGATGAACCGCTCCATCAAGTAGCGCTCGTGTGGGCGAACGTCTGCTTCGAGAAGGGAGATGCCCACCTGCTGGAGGGCGCGTGCAAGCCGTCCCAACTGGCGAAAATGCTTTGCATAGATCCCCAGCACGGGCTCTTGGTGAAAACTCTTCAGATCCAGCGCCCGCAACTCCACATCGGGCATGGTCAGCAGCTGTGTCTGCACCGCTCCCTGGTGCCGGGCCTCGACGAAAGCCACTGAGGTCTGGGCCTTCAAGAGCACCTTCAAGGGGCCGGAATCGGTCGCCAGCCAGTACTCGATCTCGGTACCCGCGGGCGTATCTCGCCAATTGCGGGTCAGGATGAATCCTTGGCGTTTGGAGGATGGCACGGCAGATGACGCAAAGCAATGGTTGGACAGATATGGTCGCAATTGTCCGCCATGGAGAGCGTCTGAACGCTCGGACTGACCGAAAGAGTGACGCACTTGTGCAAAACCAGGAAAGAAGCCATTCGAAGATGGTTTCATAGGCATCACATTTCACTCAGGCCTACTGTTTGCGGCCTCGCGCCATGCCCACCATTGCAAGCAGGAGCGACAGCGAAGCCACGCCCAGGCCGCTCAGGGATGGCACCGGTGTTGGCAGGTTGGGATTGAGGACTGCCTGCATCGTTTCAGAGTAGGCGCACGGGCCAGTGATGACGAGATCCACTGTGGAAGACGAGCCAGGACTCTGGACAGTTCCGTTGTAGGTTGGAGAACCGTTCGCAGGCAAGGTGTCCGGCTTGTGGAGTGGTGGCGTTGACGGTGGGGGGCGCCCTCCACAAGAAGCCCTTCGGCTGCCAAGCCGAGTTGTACTGCTGCATGTTCAAGCAGAAGAGCCTATTTCAAGCAGAAGAGCCTATTGCCCAGGTACTGGTGGCAACGGGTATCGCCTGAGAGGCCTTGAATCGGCGATAGGGGCAGGGGCCAGTACAAAAAGCTTGATCAGCGATCCAAGAACAGGCATGGCTTCCGGGTGCTTTGCTTTCATTGTGATAGCGCACTCGTGGTGGCTCGTCTCTTGCCAGCGTCCATTGACTCTGATGTGCCATCGCCAGTAACGCGTGATGGGCATGTGCTTCTTCTTAGATGACTGTATATTTATACAGTATATGAAGGAGGTCGCGCAACCTGGCAATCGTAGATTGGCGATGAAGACGAGGCGCCAGGCCACGTCAGGCAGGGCCACGCCAGGCACTACCAGGCTGGATCCGCAACGCCCCTTGATCAGGAGGTTTCACAGGGTTCAAGCCGACAAAGTAAACCTCCGCGTACGCATGACGACCTTCTATGCGCAAGAAATAGACAGGGTTCGTCTACCTGGCTATGGGCAGCCGGCGGTCATCTGACGGATGACTGCATGCAAGGCGTCGATGAAATGCTGGGCTGCGGCCGAGCATGGCTGCCGCGCCGATGTGATGGCCCAGATGTCCGTGTGGACGGCGCTGGTCAGTGGGAGGGTTACACAGTCGTGGGTTGACATCTGCGAGACGCAGGAGGCGTCCACAATTGCTGCGCCCAGGCCCATCTGAACGCAGCTGAGGGCGATGGCTGGCGAGCGAACCTGAATGCTTGCCGAGGTATCATCCATTGCCAGGTCCAGGACACAAAGGCGTCCCAGTGGCGTGTCTGGTGGGTAGCCGATCCAGACGGTATCGCAAAGCTGCAAGGGATCAATGGCTGTCTGGCTGGCCAGCGGATGCCCGATGGGGAGCACGCAGAGCAGATGCTGCCTGCCAAGAAGGCGGGATTTCAACCCGGGGTGGCTGGATTCCACCAAGGAGATGCCGACGTCGGCCTGTCCCGATAGCAGGTAGTCGGGCAATTCGTCATAGGTGGCGGTGCGGAAATCGATGCGCAGGTGCGGGCTGTACCGCATCAATTGCTTCAGGGCCTGCGGAATCAACGTATTGGCGAACGTGGCGCTGCAGGCCAGGTGCAAGGTGTCCATTCCTCCTTGTCCGATGCGCTGCGCCAAGGTGTTGAGCCGGTCGAGGCCTCGGTATACGTCGCGCGCCTCTTCGTGCAGGCGCAGCGCTTCAGGCGTGGGCTGCAGCCTGCGGCCCAGGCGTTCAAACAGGGGGTAACCGAGCCGGGATTCACAGTGTGCCAGAGCGCGGCTCAGCGCCGGTTGAGACACATGCAGCGCCAGGGCTGCACCGCTGATGGTGCCGGTTGTCATGATGGCGTGGAATACCTCCAGTTGCCGCATGTTCAGTGCGCGGGGGCGGGATGGCTGTGCGGTGGTTTCCGGTGGAATGTCTCGCATCTTGGTGTTTACCCCTGGTGTAGATAACTTTGTTTGTGAATGCACGAACATTTTTCAATTTGGGAGAGTGGGTGTCGTCCCTTACGCTGCAAGCAATATTCAGACCCATGAAGGATTGCCAGCCATGAATCGTCGCCACCTGTCCCGTCTCGCATTATTGTTGCCTGTCGTGCTGCTCGCTGGCGCGGCGGCCGCCCAGGGCACTGCCGGCCAGCCCATCACCTTCGTGGTGCCATCTGCCGCAGGCGGATCGCCCGACGTGCTGAGCCGCATTGTCACCAACCAGTGGGCCCAGAACATCCATCGCACCGTGGTGGTGGAGAACAAGCCCGGTGCTGCAGGCAATATCGGCATTGTGCAGGTGGTCAGGGGGAATGACCTCACCGTCGGTTACGGCAACATCAATACCTTGGCCGTCAATCGCTCCTTGTTCTCCACCTTGCCCTATGACGTGGACAAGGATCTGGTGCCGGTCTCGCACCTGTTCAATCTGTACAACGTGCTGATCGTGCCTGCAGGCTCCAGCGTCCACTCCGTCAAGGATCTGATGGCCGAGGCGCGCAAGAGCCCTGGCAAGCTTTCCTACGGGGCGTCTGGTGTGGGTACCACTGGACACATGAGCGGTGAGCTGCTCAACCATCTTGAAAAGCTCGACACCCTGTTCGTTCCCTACCAGGGAGGCCCCGCCGCACTGCAGGACCTGATGGGTGGGCGGTTGAACTACATGTTCGTCAACAGCTCCGAGGCAGTGCCGCTCATCAAGGCTGGCAAGGTGCGGGCACTGGCCGTCACCCGGCTGGGCAAACGCATTGAACAGCTGCCTGAGGTACCCACAATGGATGAGGCAGGGGTCAAAGGGTATGAAATCGTCTCGTGGGGAGGGGTTGTGGGCAATCGCAAGATGACGCCCGAGCAGGCCAAGGTGTTGGCTGCCGACTTGGACAAGGTGCTGAAGGCTCCCAATGTACGGGAAAGTCTGAACGGCCTCGGAGCCCAGCCCGTGGGCGGGACACCGGATGATTTCAGGCAATTGATTGCACGAGAAACCAAAAAATGGGCTGAGATCATTCAGTCCAGCAAGATCGAAAAGCTCAACTGATCAGTACCGGAAAGCGAAGGCGACAGTGCTGATATTCAAGAATGCCCTGGTAGTGGATGGCTCCGGTCAAAGCGCTTTTGCTGGCGACGTGGCTCTGGACGGTGAGCGGATTGTGGCGGTGGGAGTCGTGCCTGTGCAACCAGACGACACGGTGGTCGACCTGCAAGGCAAGGTCATTGCGCCGGGGTTCATCGATTCCCACACCCATGACGACGGCTATCTGCTGGCGCACCGCGACATGACACCCAAGGTCTCGCAGGGCATTACCAGCGTGGTCACCGGCAATTGCGGCATCAGTCTGGCGCCCCTGGTGCACCCGAACGTACCGCAGCCGCTGGATCTGCTCGGCCCGCCAGAGCTGTTCCGTTTCGAGCGCTTTGGAGACTGGCTGCAGGCGCTCAAAGCGCAACCCGCCGCAGTCAATGTGATTGCTCTGGTAGGCCATACGACTTTGCGCGTCGGCGTCATGGCCGATCATCAGCGGGAGGCCACGCACGCAGAGCGTGCGCAGATGCGCGCTTTGCTGACGGAAGCCATGGACGAGGGGGCATTCGGCATCTCCACAGGGACGTTCTACCCACCTGCGCGTCATGCTTCCACCCAGGAGTTGCTGGATGTCTGTCAGCCGCTGAAAGGGCGGGGGGCTGTATATGCGACGCATCTGCGCGACGAGGCGGACGACATTGTTCCTGCCATGCAGGAAGCGTTGACCGTGGGGCGCGAGGCAGATTGCAGGGTGGTCTTTTCCCACCACAAGCTGGCTGGAGAGCGCAACCATGGCCGTTCGGCAGAAACGCTGGCAATGATCCAGCAAGCCAGTGCCACGCAGCCGGTCTGTGTGGATTGCCATCCCTATCCAGCCACCTCCACCATGTTGCGGCTGGATCGCGTGCGCCTGGCCAGTCGCACGATGATCACCTGGTCCGCGGCGTGCCCGGAGGCCAAGGGACGGGATTTTTCCGACCTGCAGCGGCAGTGGGGCCTGGACGACGAAGAAACACTGGCGCGTCTGTCACCCGCTGGAGCCATCTACTTTTTGATGGACCAGGGCGATGTGGATCGCATCTTCCAGTTTCCGCTCACCATGGTGGGGTCCGATGGCCTGCCGTTCGATCCGCATCCACATCCGCGCCAGTGGGGAACCTTTACGCGGGTGCTGCGGCGCATGGTGCGCGAGTGCGGGCTTTTGTCGCTGGAGGAGGCCATCCACCGGATGACGGGCCTGGCCTGCGAGCAATACGGCCTGGATCGCCGTGGGCGGCTGGAGCCGGGCTGGTTTGCCGATCTGGTGGTGTTCGATCCGCAACGGGTGTCCGACCGCGCAACCTTCGAGCAGCCCATGCAGGTGAGCCAGGGCGTGGAGCAGGTCTGGGTCAATGGTCGCCAGGTATGGAATGGGCACCAGGCCACCGGTGCGCTGCCCGGTCAGGTTCTGCGCCGGCGGGAACCAAAGCTTCAATGAAAAGGAATGAATGATATGTCGAACAGAAAGCTGGGCCTGGCGGTCGCACAGATGGGGCCTGTACACCTGACAGACAGCCGAAGCGCAGTGGTTCTGCGGCTGGTGGCCATGTTGCAGGAGGCCAAGGCGCGCGGGGCAGAGATGGTGGTGTTTCCCGAACTGGCGCTCACGACTTTCTTCCCGCGCTACTGGATGGACGAATCCGAGGCGCAGGCGCGGTTCTTCGAAGCGCAGATGCCCAACCCCGAAGTGCAGCCGCTGTTTGATGAGGCGCGCAAGCTGGGCGTGGGCTTTTACCTGGGTTATGCCGAGCTGGCGGAGGATGGTCGGCCTTACAACACCTGTATCTTGGTCAATCGCAATGGCGAGATCGCAGGCAGGTACCGCAAGATCCACCTGCCGGGCCACGCCGACCTCAAGAGCGATGTCCCTTTTCAGCACCTCGAGAAGAAGTACTTCGATGTGGGCAATCTGGGTTTCAGGGTGTTTGAATCGGAGGCCGTGAAGTATGGCATGTGCCTGTGCAACGACCGCCGCTGGCCTGAAACCTACCGGGTCCTTGCGCTGCAGAGTGCCGAGGTGGTCATGCTGGGCTATAACACGCCCTCGCTCAACATTCACTGGAACGAGCCGGTGCATCTGCGCACCTCTACCCACCTGATCTCGCTGCAGGCCAATGCCTACCAGAACGGGGTCTGGGTGGCTGCAGCAGGCAAATGCGGTTCCGAAGACGGGCACCACATGATCGGCAGTTCCGTCATCGTGGCACCGACAGGAGAGATTGTGGCCCGCACGCTGACGGAAGAGGACGAAGTGATCTGTGTCAGCGCCGATCTCTCGCTGGGCGAGCATTTCCGCCAGCACGTCTTCAATTTTGCCAAACATCGCCGGCCGGAGCACTACCGCCTGATCGTGGATCGGGTGGGGGCAGGGGAGCCGCTGCCCTGAGCGCTTGAAACCTCAACCTCGATACCTTGTGCTGCGCTGGTTTGAAGGTGGGTCGGTTGGCCAGTCTGTGTTGGAGCATCCAGAGACTGTTTCACTCAAGCCGTCCGATGGCACAGCGCATCAACCTGCATGGCACACCACCAGGAAAGCACATATCTGTCCCCATTTTTCAACAGCCCCACGGAAGCTCTTCATCATGAATCTCAAGAAATTCGCAGCCTGCGTGCTGAGCGCCACTGCACTCGCTGTGAGTGCAGCGCCAGCTTTGGCACAAACCCCTGGCAAAGCCAATGTTGCCATTCTGGCCACGGGTGGCACCATCGCCAGCCGCGGTGCTGACAGCCTGGCGCTGACCGATTATGGGCCGGGTGCAGGCATGAAACAGGTGGGAATTCAGGCGCTGGTGGCTGCAGTTCCGGAGATCGAGAAGTTCGCCAATATCTCCGGTGAGCAACTCTTCAACGTGGGCAGCTCCAAGATCAGCATTGCCAACTGGCTGGCGCTGGCCAGGCGCACGAATGAACTCCTGGCGACCAAGGATGTGGACGGCGTGGTGATCACCCACGGCACCGACACCTTGGAGGAGACAGCGTATTTCCTGAATCTGGTGGTCAAGACCAGCAAACCGGTGGTTCTGGTCGGCTCCATGCGTCCCAGCACCGGCATCAGTGCTGACGGACCATTGAATCTGGTCAATGCCGTGGCGCTGGCTGCAAGCCCTGCGGCCAAGGACAAGGGCGTTCTGGTGAGCATGAACGACACGATCAGCAGCGCCTTCGGGGTAATGAAGACCAATACCACCAATGCGGCCACGTTCAAGAGCCCGGATGGGGGAGAACTGGGCTACATGCAGAACTCCGAGCCTTTCTTCATCTCCAGCCCGCTCAAGCGGCATACCTCCCACAGCGAGTTCGACGTCAGCCAGCTCGAGAGCTTGCCGCGCGTCGATATCAACTACACGACCCTGGGTTCGGACGGCACTTTGGTCGATGCGGCAGTGGCGGCCGGTGCACGTGGCATCGTCAATGCAGGAACAGGGCACGCCAATATGCCGGTCGCCACGATGAACAGCTTGGTAGCAGCCCAGAAAAAAGGCGTTGCAGTCGTTACCGGCTCGCGTGTGACGACCGGCATCGTGACGCCAACCGGAGAGTTCAGGAAAGCGGGCTTTGTCGCTTCGATGATGCACTCGCCGCAAAAGGCCCGCATTCTCCTGATGCTGGCCCTCACCCGGACGAACGATCCCAAGGAGCTGCAGCGAATCTTTGACGAATATTAAGGTGCACTTGCATTGCGCGCGCTGAGAACGGGCGCTCCTGCCCGAAGTCGACGAATATTTACATTGCCGCCATTCGGGTACTGTGGGTAACCGCCTTGCGGGCGGCTACACTCGCTGCGTTACTTGTTCGGATTGCTTGTGAAGCCCTTTAATCTCGCCCGCTCCCTGCTGGTGGCCGCTTCGGCAGCGGCAGCGCTGGCCGCCCAGGCGGCAAACCCCATTCTGGTGCTCAATTCGCTGGATGCCAATATCAGCGTCGTTGATCCTGCGACCTGGAAAGAGGTCAAGCGCATTCCTACAGGCAAGGAGCCGCACCACCTGTACCTCACCCCCGACAGCAAATCCGTCATCGTGGCGAATGCCACGGGTGACTCGCTGACCTTTGTCGACCCCAAGACTGCAGATGTGCAGCGTGTGATCCAGGGCATCTCCGATCCCTACCATCTGCGCTTCTCGCCCGACATGAAGTGGTTTGTCACCGCGGCCAACCGCTTGAACCATATCGATATCTACAGCTGGAACGGCACCGACCCGAAGCTGGTCAAGCGCATTTCCACCGGCAAGACGCCCAGCCACCTGTGGATCGACAGCAAGAGCACGACGATCTACTCCACCATGCAGGACAGTGATGAGCTGGTCGCCATCGATATCGCCAGCCAGACATTGAAGTGGCGCATCAAGACCGGCCCCATGCCGGCCGATCTGTACGGCAGCCCCGACAACAAGTTCGTGTTTGTGGCGCTCACCGGTGGCGAGGGTGTGCAGGTGTTCGACGTGGCAGGTGCACAGCCCAAACTGGTCAACTCCATCAAGACGGACAAGGGCGCGCACGCCTTCCGTGCCACGGGTGACGGCCGCCATCTGTTTGTCAGCAACCGCGTGGCCAACACCATCAGCAAGCTCGACATGCAAAGCCAGACCGTGGTGGACAAGTACCCGGGCCCCAGCGGTCCCGATTGCATGGATGTGACGCCTGATGGGCGCTATATCTATCTGAGCTCCCGCTGGGCGGGCAAGATGAGCGTGATCGACACCAAGGAACGCAAGGTGGTGAACCAGGTCAAGGTTGGCAAGTCGCCGCACGGCATCTGGACCTTGGACCATGCTCCGCGCTGATACGGGCCGCGCATGCGTCTGAGCACTCTATTTTTGATAGCTGCTGGCGCTCTGCCTATGGGCGTAGGAGCGAAAAATCATGCAAACTCGGCAGCCAGTTGCAGCAAACCCGTCTATCTGACGCTGGATACCGGCCACATGGGAGTGGCCGACAGGATTGCCGAGGTGCTGCAGCAGGAAGATGTGAAAGTCACCTTTTTTGCCGCCAACGAGCGCACCAAGGAGGGTGACGGAAGCCTGGGCGAGCACTGGGCCCCCTGGTGGAAGGCGCGCGCAGCCGAAGGCCATGCCTTTGCCTCGCATACCTGGGACCATGTGTACTGGCGTGCCGATGGGAAGACGGAGCAGGGCGCTGTGCGCAGCTTTACGGTGCGCCCATCGCAGGGGCCTCTTGCGGGCAAGACTGCGGTGATGACCGTGCCCCAATACTGTGCCGAAATCAAGAAATCCGAAGACCGCCTGCAGCAGATCACCGGTACCAAGCCACTGCCGCTGTTTCGCGCGCCTGGCGGCAAGACCTCGCCCGCGTTGATTGCTGCGGCGCAAAGCTGCGGTTACGCCCACGTAGGCTGGTCGCCCGCCGGTTTTCTGGGCGATGAATTGCCCAGCGACAAATATCCCAATGCCATGCTGCTGGACAAGGCGCTCAGAAACATCCGCTCCGGCGACATTCTTCTGGCGCATCTGGGCATCTGGGACCGCAAGGATCCTTGGGCGCCTGCCGTGCTGCAGCCGCTGATCCAGGGCCTCAAGGCACAGGGCTTCTGCTTTGCCACCCTGCGCGATCACCCCCAGTACCGTGAATGGATTCGCAGCCATTGACGGCCTTGATCAGCGGTTTTTTGGCACACTGAATGGGCTTGCCGCGCGCAGGCACAGGTAATTTCTAGCTATGGAATTCTTCAGCTCTCTTTTTGACAATGCCCAGCAATGGGTGTTTGAACAGGTGTTCCAGCCGCTCCTGTTCAATATGGGCCTGGCCAACTTTCTGGAAGATGGCTACACCGCCGCTGGCTGGTTTCTGGTGGGCTGCCTGCAGATTGTCATCATGGTGCTGGTGATTGCGCCGCTGCAGCGCTGGCGCCCGGTGGAGGCGGTGACCGACAAGCACGCCATCCGCATCGATATTCTCTACACGCTGATCCACCGCCTGGGGCTGTTCCGCCTGGCGCTCTTTTTTTCCATCGACCCCCTGTGGGATTGGCTGGTAGGCAGCCTGCGCATGCAAGGGTTTGAGACCTGGCATGTGGACGCACTCTGGCCGGGCGTGACCGATGTGGCCTGGGTCAGCCTCTTGATCTATCTGGTGATTTTCGACTTTGTAGCCTACTGGATCCACCGTGGCCAGCACAGCTTCGTCTGGTGGTGGAAGCTGCATGCACTGCACCATTCGCAGCGCCAGATGACGATGTGGAGCGACAACCGCAACCACCTGCTGGACGATATCCTGACCGACAGCATTCTGGTGCTGGTCGCCGTGCTGATCGGTGTGGCCCCGAGCCAGTTTGTGGCCATCGTCGCCATCACCCAGTTGAGCGAGAGCCTGCAGCATGCCAATCTGCGTGTATGGTTTGGCAGGTTGGGCGAGCGGCTGTGGATCAGCCCACGCTTTCACCGCCGCCACCATGCGATTGGCATCGGGCATGAGTCGCCAGCCAAGGGTTTGGAGGGAAATACGTCTGCAGCGCAAGACAGTCAAGCGCATAATGCTATAAAAAAAGAAGCGGGCAACACTGCAAAAGCCCGCCCGCGCCTGGGAGGCTGCAACTTCGGTGTGTTGCTGCCCTGGTGGGACATGCTGTTTGGCACGGCCAATTTTGAGCTGCGCTACGACCCGACCGGCATCCGCGACCAGGTGCAGCCCAACAGGCAAGGCCAGTTGCGCGACTACGGCAGCGGTTTCTGGAGCCAGCAGTGGCGCGGGGTGCTCCGGCTGCTGAACAAGGCCTGATACTTGTCCTGGTGCTTACAGGCGCGCCTGGGGGCTGTGGGGCGCTGAATCGACAGGGCTTGCCGTTGCCGGTTAGCATGATCATCGGTTTTTAATGCATAAGGAACCCCTCCCATGTCCCAAGGCTCCAGCCTGATGCTTGATTCTTTCTGGCGCGCTGCAGCGTACTGCTTTCGCCCCAAGGTGATTGCGCTGTCGCTGGTGCCGCTGGTCGTGATGCTGCTGGTGCTGGGCGGCTGGAGCTACTTCTACTGGACGGCCAGCGTGGCAGCGGTGCAGCACTGGGTGGAGACCATCGGCTGGCTGCGCACCATGTTCAGCTGGTTTGGCGGCAGCGGCACCGAAGGCTTTGCCGCTGGCGTGGCGCCATTTGTGGTGCTGGTGCTGATGACCCCGATGGCGGCCGTGCTGGCACTGCTCATCATCGCCTTGCTGATGACACCGGCGCTGGTGCGCATGGTGACGGAGCAGCGTTTTGCCACGCTGGCCAAGAAGCACGGTACAGGCCTCGTGGCCAGTGTAGTGTGGGCCTTGGGGACATCAGCCGTAGCCGTGGTTGCCTTTGTGGTCACGATGCCGTTGTGGCTGATTCCTTCCCTTGTGCTGGTGGTGCCGCCCGTCATCTGGGGCTGGCTGACCTACCGGGTCATGAGTGTCGACGCACTGGCTGAGCACGCGAGCAAGCCCGAGCGCGATGCGCTGCTGCAGCGCCATCGCTGGCCGCTCCTGCTGATGGGCGTGATCAGCGGCTATATCGGCATTGCGCCCAGCATCGTCTGGGCCTCGGGCATCGTCTTCACCATCGGCTTTGTGGTGCTGGTGCCGCTGGCGGTATGGATCTACGCCATCACCTTCGCATTCTCTTCGCTGTGGTTCATCCATTTCGGGCTGGCTGCCCTGCAGGCCTTGCGTGCAGAGCAGGGCGAGATGCCGGTGGCGGAAGCGCAATGGGGCGATGACAAGGCCTTGGAGGGCGCGCTTCCTGCAGACGAGCAGCCAGAGAAGTGACCAAATCGGTGCGCGGTAGAATATAAATTGCACCAATTTGGTGCAATTTAGCGTCAAAACTGTGCATCGTGCCGAGGCTTGTGCGTGGACGGCAAATTGCACCGAGGTGGTGCGATAGCAGGGTGGGGGCCGGCCAGGGGTTGTACAAATTCCCCTGCAACGGCTGTCCCAAGCTGGCAAAGCGCGGTACAGTCACGCTCGGTACGGTGGCAGGCCGGGCCGGTTAGTTGCCGGCAACATGGACCGGGCAGATGTCATAAAACTGGCACGTAATCTGCTTTAGTCTTGCCACAGTCTTTTTATTGATGTTTTTCTTTGGAGCTATAGATGGCCAAGAGCGTTGCAGATGTGATGAGCATGTTGGACGAGAACGAGGTCAAGTTCGTTGACCTGCGTTTCACCGATACCCGTGGCAAGGAGCAACACGTCACGGTGCCGATCTCGCACTTTGACGAAGACAAGTTCGCCTCGGGCCACGCTTTCGACGGCTCTTCGGTTGCCGGCTGGAAGGGTATCGAAGCCTCGGACATGCTGCTGATGCCCGATCCGAACACCGCCAACATCGATCCATTCTTTGACGAAACCACACTGTTCCTGCAGTGCGACGTGATCGAGCCAGGCGACGGCAAGGCCTATGACCGCGATCCCCGCTCCATCGCCAAGCGCGCCGAAGCCTACCTGAAGGCCTCTGGCCTGGGCGACACGGCCTACTTCGGTCCCGAGCCAGAATTCTTCATCTTTGATGGCGTGCGTTGGAGCACCGAACCCAACAACCCGTTCTACGACATCGAAGAATACGAAGCCCCCTGGAACAGCGGCACCAAGTTCGACTCCGGCAACCGTGGTCACCGTCCACGCGTCAAGGGCGGCTACTTCCCCGTTCCTCCTGTCGACAGCACGCAGGACATGCGCGCGGAAATGTCCCTGCTGCTCGAATCGCTGGGCATCCCCGTCGAAGTTTTCCACCACGAAGTGGCAGGCGCCGGCCAGAACGAGCTGGGCACCCGTTTCTCGACCCTGGTTGAGCGCGCTGACTGGACGCAGGTGCAAAAGTACGTGATCTGGAACGTGGCTGACACGTACGGCAAGACGGCAACCTTCATGCCCAAGCCTTACGCTGGCGACAATGGCTCCGGCATGCACGTACACCAGTCCGTCTGGAAGGACGGCAAGAACCTGTTTGCTGGCGACGGCTACGCGGGTCTGTCGGATTTCGCGCTGTATTACATCGGCGGCATCATCAAGCACGCCCGTGCCTTGAACGCCATCACCAACCCTGGCACCAACAGCTACAAGCGCCTGGTGCCTGGTTACGAGGCTCCGGTGAAGCTGGCGTACTCGGCCAAGAACCGCTCGGCATCGATCCGCATTCCTTACGTGAGCAACCCCAAGGGCCGCCGCGTGGAGGCACGCTTCCCCGATCCGCTGATGAACCCATACCTGGGCTTTGCTGCACTGCTGATGGCTGGCCTCGACGGCGTGGAAAACAAGATCCACCCAGGCGAAGCAGCTACCAAGGACCTGTACCACCTGCCACCTGAAGAAGACAAGCTGGTGCCTACCGTGTGCCACAGCCTGGATCAGGCGCTGGAAGCCCTGGATGCAGACCGCGCCTTCCTGACCAAGGGTGGCGTGTTCAGCGACAGCATGCTTGACGCCTACATCGAGCTGAAGATGAGCGAGGTGACCCGCTTCCGCCAGGCGGTGCACCCTGTCGAGTTCGACATGTACTATTCGCTGTAAAGCACCAAGGAGCAAGGGCGGCATTGTTGCTGTCCTGCTGCAAAACGGCCTGTATTGCACAGGCCGTTTTTTTCTGCCCCGTTTTGATATAAAGTTGATAGCAAAACTATGGCATGGGCCGTGCGATGTGTGGTCAAGGTGCTGCGAATCTGTAACAGTAGGAACTGTTATTCATGGTCAGCCTCTGTTTGTCTATACACTGCCTGTGCACGCCGCAGCAGTTGCCCGCGTTATGAAACGTGATTGCAGCTGGTATTTGTTTGCTGTTGCAATGGGGTGCTGGAATCTTTGATGTACAGATTGGCGTGATACTTGCCACTGTGGAGTGAATGGGCGAATCGAGGTTATGCATATCAAGTGGTTGTTTTTGGCGGTTGCAATGGCGGGTGCACAGGGCGCTGTGGCGCAGGATCGCATCTATCGCTGTGGCAATGAGTACACCAATGACGCGGCCAAGGCGCGCCAGCGGGGGTGTGCCCAGATCGAGGCTGCCAATGTGACCATCGTGCAGGGAACGCGCCCGCAAGGTGGCGCAGGGGCGGCCAGCCCGGCGCCCGCGCCGTCTGCAGCCGCGCCACGTCCGGCCCGCGCGCCGGCAGCCGCAACGCCTGCGCCACGTTCCACCTCGGCAGAGGGCCGCGCGCGCGATTCCGATGCGCGACTGATCCTGGAGACCGAACTGAAGAAGGCCGAGACGCGCAAGGCGGATCTGGCCCGTGAGTACAACAATGGCGAGCCGCAAAAAAATGCGCTGGAGATGCGCAACCCGGCCTTCTACAACAAGCGTGTGGAAGACCTGAAGGCGGAGATAACCCGCATGGACAGCGATATCGCCGGTATTCAAAGAGAGCTGCAGCGTCTGCCTGCACCTTGATCCCACTTTCTTCCTGCTGCCCAACCCATGCCTGACCTGACCGCAGCCGACCGCGAATGGCGCGAGTGGCAAGCGCTGGAGCACATCGCAACCCTGGTGGCGGTCATTCGGCTCGATGGCGCTGCCGTGCGTGTCAACGCCGCACTGGAAAATGCGCTGGGCGTATCGCGCAAAAGCATTCTGGGCCACGAGCTGGGTGTTTTCTTTCAGGACGACGAGCTCCTGCACAAGGCGCTGGTGGATGCGCGGGCGCAGCGCTTTTCGTCCTTGAGGTTCGAGGCGCAGTTGCGCCGCAGCCTGCAGGACGCCTTTCCGGTGCATGTGAACCTGTCATGGTGGCAGGAAGATGCCGAGATTCTGGTGGAGCTGTGGCCTTTGGAGCAGCAGGTGCGCCAGGATCGCGAAGAGCGCGTGCGTGAGCAGGCTCTGGCCAATAAAGAGCTGATCCGCAACCTTGCGCACGAGATCAAGAACCCGCTGGGCGGCATTCGAGGCGCTGCGCAGTTGCTGGACATGGAGCTGCCGGACCGCCAGCTCAAAGAATACACCGACGTCATCATCCACGAGGCCGACCGCCTGCAGGCCCTGGTGGATCGGTTGCTCGCTCCGCACCGCCATCCGCACACGGTGGGCGATGTGAACATCCATGAGGTGTGTGAGCGCGTGTGCCAGTTGGTGCTGCTGGAATATCCGAACGGCCTCAAGATCGAGCGCGATTACGATATCTCGCTGCCCGAGATCCGAGGCGACCGTGAGCAGCTCATCCAGGCGCTGCTCAACATTGTGCAGAATGCCGCGCAGGTGCTGGAGCCGCAGATGGCACAGGGAACGGCGCGCATCATTCTGCGCACGCGCATTGCGCGCCAGCTCACCTTGGGCCGCAAGCGCCACAAGTTGGCATTGGAATTGCATGTCATCGACAATGGTCCTGGTATCGAGCCGGACATCAAGGAGCGGATCTTCTACCCCTTGGTGACCGGACGCGATGGCGGCACGGGCCTGGGCTTGCCGCTGGCACAGACCTTTGTACAAAGGCACGAAGGTCTGATTGAATGCGAGAGCGAGCCTGGGCGCACGGATTTTCGCATCATGCTGCCGTTGACGGATTAGCTTGCATGGCGCAGCCCGGCCAGGACCACGATTCATGGTTTGTAGATTTGGAAGGGCGATAGCGACAATGAAACCCATCTGGATAGTGGACGACGACCCTTCGATCCGGTTCGTACTCGAGAAGGCGCTGGCGCGCGAGCAACTGCCCACGCGCAGCTTTGTGCATCCGCAGGAGGTATTGGAGGCGCTCGCCTCGAACGAGGATCCATCGCAGGCACCGTCCGTGCTGGTCAGCGACATCCGCATGCCGGGCGGCAACGGCTTGCTGCTGCTGGAGCAGTTGCATGCAGCCCAGCCCGAGTTGCCAGTCATCATCATGACGGCGTACTCCGACCTCGACAGCGCGGTGTCAGCCTTTCAGCGCGGTGCTTTCGAGTACCTGCCCAAGCCATTTGACGTGCCCAAGGCGGTGGAGCTGATCCAGCGTGCCGTGCAGCAAAGCCAGAGCCAGATGCCGGACCCGGCTCAGTCTGCGGGCAGCGGCGAGATGCTGGGCCAGGCGCCCGCCATGCAGGACGTCTTTCGTGCCATCGGGCGCCTGTCTCAGAGCAATGTGACCGTGATGGTGACCGGCGAATCCGGATCGGGCAAGGAGCTGGTGGCGCGCGCGCTGCACAAGCACTCTCCGGTGGCGGGCGGGCCGTTTGTGGCCATCAATACCGCAGCCATTCCCAAGGACCTGCTCGAATCCGAATTGTTCGGCCATGAGCGCGGCGCCTTCACCGGCGCGCAGACGCAGCGCAGGGGGCGCTTTGAGCAGGCCGAGGGCGGAACGCTGTTTCTCGACGAAATCGGCGATATGCCGTTCGATCTGCAGACCCGCCTGCTGCGTGTGCTCTCCGACGGGCATTTCTACCGGGTGGGCGGCCATGTGCCGGTCAAATCGCATGTGCGGGTGATTGCCGCCACGCACCAGAACCTGGAAGAGCGCGTTCAAAAGGGCGTGTTCCGCGAAGACCTGTTTCACCGCCTGAACGTGATCCGTCTGCGGCTGCCGCCGCTGCGCGAACGCAAGGAAGACATTCCGATGCTGGCTCGCCATTTTCTGGCGGCCAGTGCCCGCCAACTGGGGGTGGAGCCCAAGCAGCTGTCCGAAGGCGCGCTGGCACGGCTGGCGCAATTCGGGTTTCCGGGCAATGTGCGGCAGCTCGAGAACATCTGCCACTGGATCACCGTGATGGCGCCAGCCCAGCGTGTGTCCGAGCAGGATTTGCCACCCGAAGTGCTGCAAAGCACGGCTGGGCCTGGCATATCCGCTGCACCGGTACCGCAGACCCTGATGCCAGATACGCCTATTGCGCTTGCTCCACAATTGCCAGTAGCTATTAATTCAGTAGCAAATGGCAATGCTGTACCGTTTGCAGAAGCACCTCGCCCCTCCATTGCGGCTACCTCAGGTTCCGCACCACCATGGGAATCCGATCTGGCGCGGGAGGCCGATGCGCTGCTGCAGTCGGGCAGCACCGAAGTGTGGGACATTCTCAGCCGCCGGTTTGAATCCCAACTGATCCGATCAGCGCTGGCTGCCACGCACGGCAAACGCATCGAAGCCGCGCAGCGCCTGGGCATTGGCCGCAATACCATCACGCGCAAGATCCAGGAACTGGGTCTCGCAGCAGGCGACGAGTAGGCGGCTTGGTGGTTTGAAGCACAGCCCGCAGCATGCGGGCTGTATTGCCTTTAGGCCTACTGTGGTGAACGATGAAGCCAGCGAAGGCAGCGGGCCGTGGGCGGCTCTCGTTGGAGCATGTCACAATGGGCTGAAACAGCTTTCCTACGTGTACAAGCATGCAAAAAATGTCTTCGGTGTTCACGGCCCAGGCCTACCGCAACTCGCCGGAGCGGGTAGGGCGCCAGCGCTCAGCCATGCTCAATACTGTGCGGCTGGCGGTATCCACAGCCAATGGCATGGCCCATGTGGCGGGCGACGTGGTGCACAGCCTGCTGGCCGGAGGTCTGCCGCCCAAGGCCAAGGGGCAGTGGGGCAATCCCGCGCGGGAAGAGGCCTACTGGCGCAGCCACTACCAGGGCATGGATTTTTACGTGGTGGGCCAGCCGTTTGAGACATACCGCCTCGCGCTGTCGCTTGGCTGGTTTGCCGCGCAGCGCAATCCGCAGGGCTTTGACGAAGTAGCACCGCAACTGGAAGTGCAGTGGCAGCACGTGCGCGGCAGCAGCACGCTCACCTGGCCACAGGCGCGCGAAATTGCCTGCGCCGCGTATGAGCACGCGCTGCAAGGCATTCGCGGCGAGGAGCTCTCGGCCGCGCAAGTACAGCATGCGCTGCGGGTGCTGCAGACTGGTCTGAAGGATTGCGAGGAATGCCTGGTGGCAGGCAGCGAGCAGGCCCGTGCCATTGCGCTGCGCACCTATCTGTATGCACTGGCCGAGCAGTTTCGTGCGCTGAACTGGCAATTGCAGGATGTGCTGCTGGCCTTGCCCGAAAGCGGCTCGCTGGTGGAGCGTCCCGGCCAGAGCGCAGCCGGTCGCCTGCATCGGCGCTGGACGGATTTCAAGCAGCGCGCCAACATGGTGACCGACCGCGACCTCATCGCCGAATGCAGCCTGTGCCTGGTGCTGGCTGCGGAGCGCTACCAGCGTGTGCTGGAATCTGCCCTGCCATTGGAATTGCGCCCGCTGCTGCAGGGCCAGGCCCAGCAATTGCGCCGCTATATCGATGAGTTGCAGCACATGCAGGATGCACGGGCCCGCTGATTTTATTGCTATTGAATTTGAAGGTTATGCGCCTACCAGCTGGTCGCTTGCAGCCATTTTTACCTGATTATTTTCGGTAGAGCGCATGCGCATTCCGGCAGGCAAGATACCTGCTGGGCGCACGGGAATTCGGCCCCCCTGCGCCGTGGGAGGCAGGAGGTTGCGATTACAATCGCACCCGCAGAATATTGCATTCCTGCTGTCAAAAGCGGGCTCATGGTTTCCCTCCTGCTGGCGCCCTGCATGCGCCTTGGCGCGCCAGACTGCGCGGTATCGGAGAGGAATGTGCACATCCGGATCACGAGAACAACAACCGCCGATGTGCATCAAGAGCCCCGCTAGGAGCGTTGATGGCACCAACAACCGCTCTGATTGAAGGTAATCGTTATGGCTCTAACGGGCAAAAAGGGCATGTCGTCGGCCCTGGTCATTCTGGCCGCCATGGTGCTGGGTATCGTGGTGGGCTATATCGTCCATGCCAGCGTGTCGGACCCGGCCGAGGTCAAGGAAGTCGCCGGCTATATCTCCCTGGTCTCCGATATCTTTCTGCGCCTGATCAAGATGCTGATCGGGCCGCTGGTGTTCTCCACCCTGGTCGTGGGCATTGCGCACATGGGCGATGCCGCTTCGGTTGGCCGGGTGTTCTTCAAGGCCATGCTGTGGTTTCTGACGGCATCGCTCGTGTCGCTGTTGCTGGGCATGGTGCTGGCCAATGTGCTGCAACCGGGCCACAACCTGGGATTGCCGCTGCCGGATGTGAGCGCGGCCACCAACCTGGCCACGGGCAAGTTCACGCTGCGTGAGTTCATCAACCACACGGTGCCCAAATCCTTTGCCGAAGCCATGTCGAACAACGAGATCCTGCAGATCGTGGTGTTCTCGATGTTCTTTGGCGTGGCGATGGCGGCGCTGGGCGACAAGGCCAGGACCTTGCTCGCGGCGATTGACGAGTTGTCGCACGTCATGCTCAAGATCACCGGCTATGTGATGAAGCTCGCGCCTCTGGCGGTGCTGTCGGCCATGGCGTCGACCGTGGCGGTCAACGGCCTGGGCATTCTGCTGAAATTTGCGGTCTTCATGGGCGAGTTCTATCTGGGGCTGTTCATTCTGTGGTCGATTCTGGTGCTGGCGGGCCTCGCCTTCCTTGGCAAGCGCGTGTTCAAGCTGTTGGCACTCATCAAGGAGGCCTTTATGGTGTCGTTTGCCACCGCGAGTTCGGAGGCTGCATACCCCAAGATTCTTGATGCGCTCGACCGTTTTGGCGTCAAACGCAAGATTTCGAGCTTTGTCATGCCCATGGGCTACTCGTTCAACCTGGACGGCTCGATGATGTACTGCACCTTTGCAACGCTGTTCATCGCACAGGCCTACGGCATCGAGCTGTCGCTGGTTACCCAGGTGACCATGCTGCTCGTGCTGATGCTTACCTCCAAGGGGATTGCTGGCGTGCCGCGCGCGTCGCTGGTGGTGATTGCTGCCACCCTGGGCCACTTCAATATTCCGGAAGCAGGTTTGCTTCTGATCCTGGGCGTGGACACTTTCCTTGACATGGGCCGCTCGGCCACCAATGCGGTTGGCAATTCGCTGGCATCGGCCGTGGTCGCCAAATGGGAAGGCGAATTGCTGTCGGAGGCAGATGCCGAGGCGCTGGCGCGCAAGCTCGATGAGGAAGCTGCGCTGGCCATGCACGCGGTGCAGGAGCCTGAAAAGGCTTGATGCAGGCCGAGGCAACCTGGCTGCTGGCAGAGATTGATCAAGCCATAGAACAAACGGGCGCGCAGTTCATGCAGCGCCCGTTTTCATTGTCGGCCTGTTTTTCCAGGGAGCCTGCGCCGCCGTTCAGGCAGTGCTGAAAAACCGCAGTTTGCAGCGTTGGCGCCATCAAGCGCCTGCGGAAGGCGTCTCCATGGCTTTGGTCTTGATTAACCCAGGGTGATCACCACCGGTGCGTGGTCGCTCGGCTGCTTGTTCTTGCGCGGCACGCGGTCGATCATGCAGGCGCTCACGCTGCCCTTGAGCGCCTCGCTCACGAGAATGTGGTCAATGCGCAGACCACGGTTCTTCTGGAAGCCCAGCATGCGGTAGTCCCACCAGCTGTAGCTTTTTTCGGGCTGCTCGAACATGCGGTAGGCATCGGTCAGTCCCAGGGCCAGCAGGCCCTGGAAGTGGTTGCGTTCTTCGGTCGTGTGGTGGATGGTTTCGCGCAGGCCATCGGGGTCGTAGCTATCGCGGTCTTCCGGGGCCACATTGAAGTCCCCGACCAGCACGAGGCGCGGGTGTGCGGCCAGTTCGGCCTTGATATAGGCCTCCAGCCCGCCCAGCCAGCGCATCTTGTAGGCAAATTTCTCCGATCCTGGCTCCTGGCCATTGACGAAATAGCAGTTGATCACGCGGATGTCGCCTGCGGGGCTGGAGATGGTGCCTGCAATGACGCGCGCTTGCTCGTCCTCAAAGTGCGGGTTGGCGCGCACCACATCGGCAATGGCACTTCGGGCCAGCAGGGCCACGCCGTTATAGGTCTTCTGGCCGAAGCTCACCGCCTGGTAGCCGGCAGTCGCAAAGGCATCGTGCGGAAACTTGTCATCGGTGAGCTTGAGCTCCTGCAGCCCCAGCACATCGACCGGATTGGCTGCCAGCCAGTCCAGCACCTGCGGCAGGCGGACGGAGAGGGAGTTGACGTTCCAGGTGGCAATTTGCATATCTCAGAAATTCCGTTTCATCCATTTCCATGGCGAGGCCATGGATGGGCAACGCACAGCGCATTGCAATGGGCCAAGTGTAGAGCACGCGCGCCGGGTGGGTGACGCAAAGGCTGTTGCTGGCAGGGTAACGGCGCAGGCGCGCTCCTGATGGCAAAAAAAAGCCACCGCAAGGGTGGCTGAACGACGCTCAGTAAGCGCTGGCGCCGAAGGAGAAGGGGAGCTACTCGCTGCATCCGGTGCATGGGGCGCACCAGCATCCGCTTTCGCTCAAAAAAATTTCATCCGGACAGCATGCACATGGGGGCAGGGGTACAAGGCCGGGGCAGACAGGTTGCAACGCGAACATGACACGGGTATTTCGGATGTCAGAAGCGGTATGTGTCGAAGAACTGATGGTTTTTTATATGGATTGCCGCGTGCCTTTGGTGCGGTTGTTGATACTGTATGGAAAATCAGTATAGCAAAAAATACTGTATGAATGAACAGTTTCATTGGAGATGGGTCAGATGTTGCCATTTCCTGACTTCCGTAGGGTCAAGGATCGGCGCGGAAAGCCAGGCCGTTGAAAAGGATCGCCGGCCCATCACTGTCTACAATGGCGCCCACTGCCATGAAACAGCCTGATTTCCTTTCTTTTGCTTCCGCAGAGGGTGTTGCCTCGCAAGCCGCCATGTTGCGCCGCTCGGTGCGCGCCTTCACTCCGCAGCCGGTGGCCGATGCTGTGCTGCACGCCGTGTTGCAGGAGGCCCGCCGTGCGCCCAGTGGCGCCAACCTGCAGCCTGGCTATTTCTGGCAGGTATGCGGCGATCTACGCGAACAACTGTCTGGCCGCCTGCAGCAGGCCTATCAGGCGGGTGCGCAGGAGGCGGAAGACTACGGCTATTTCCCCAACCCGCTGCCCATGTCGCTGCGCAAGCGCCAGGTGGCTGCCGCACAGGCCCTGTATGGCGCGCTGGGTGTGGAGCGGGGGGATGCCGCTGGTCGCACCGCGCAGTTTGGCCGCAACTTTCAGTTCTTCCAGGCGCCGGTGGCGCTCATCATTACCATCGACAGCGGTTTTGGCCCGGGCGGCTACATGGACCTGGGCATGGCGATCTACGGGCTGATGCTGGCTGCCCAGTCGCGCGGCCTGGCGACCTGCGCCATTGGCGCGATGGCCTCGTACCCGGGCCTGATACGCGAGGTGCTGCAACTGCCGACATCGCAAACGGTGGTGTGCGGCATGGCCATGGGGTATGAAGACACCGATGCGCCAGTGAACCAGACGGTGACTGCGCGGGCAGCCCTTGGCGAGTACTTTCAGCGCTTAGGGGGCGGTTGCTGAATCACCACTGGCTGCGCGCTTTTTCCAGTGCAGTTGAATGCCTGCCAGGTGTGTCGCCATTTGCGTGGGCGCGTATGACGCGGGGTAGATTACTTCCAGCGTTTGGTTGGCGGTCCAGTTGAGGCCTACTTCGGTAGTGGTGGGATCGCCGATGCGTGTGCTGTAGCCGCGTTTCCCTCCATTGGTGTAGAGGGATAGGCGCAGCTCCGGGTCTGCCTGGCTGTCGCATTGTTGCCAGGAAATCTCTGCCCACTGGCTGTTGTCGGGCGCATTGGCTTTGGCCATTGCAGACTGCGTGCAGGTCAGGGGACGCCCGAAATGGGCATAGGCCATCACCGCAGTGTTCAGCACCCCGATCGCTGCAAATAGATACAGCAATGTGTTCAGTATGTATTTCATACGGTCGACATTCATCAATGCATCAGAGCAACTGCTGCACCAGGCTTGCGCTCCCCAGTCCGCCAGCACCTGCTATTGCTGCCAATCCCAGCCCTCCGGGTGGTGCCTGCTCCAGCTCCGCCAGCACCCGCACCAAGGCAACGGTGGCCGACGCGCCAATCGGATGTCCGCGCGCGATACCGCTGCCGTGTCGGTTCAGCACATCTGCGCCCGCACCTTCTGACTGCAGCAGAGCCTGCCACTGCAGGCCTTGCACGGCAAAGGCGTCGTGCAGCTCGATGGCTGCCAGCTCCGCCCAGTGGCATTGGTGGGCCTGCAACAGGCCGCAGGCTGCCTCTGCGGCCAGCACCAGGGGCATGGCAGGCGTGCCGCCCACCGATTGATGGCCCAACCACCGGGCGCGGGGCCTTGTGTGGAGGCGCGAGCAGGCGGCTTCGCTCATCAGCAGCACCAGTGCCGCGCCATCGGCCTTGGGCGAGATCGCAACAGCACTGACGGCGTGCTCTGCGCGTGTGGCGGTGTCCACATCGGCATCAGTGTGGGCGATGGCGGGCAGGCGAGCCAGCTGCCTTGCTCCCAACCTGCGCGCAAAGGCATCTTGCGCTACACCCTGGATGGGCACGATCTCTGCGGCCAACACGTGCGCGGCTTGCAGCGCACGGGCGTGGCTGGCGGCGGCGTAGGCATCCTGTGCGGCGCGGGTGTGGCCCTGGCTTGCCGCATAGCGGGCGGCGGCCAGCAGCAGGTCTGGATCGTCATGCGGATGCGGCGCAAAAGCGGGGCGCTCGTAGGGCACGGGCATATCACCGGCATGCAAAGGGCGCGTGGCGCGAATGGGCGCGCGGCTCCAGGCTTCTGCGCCGCCTGCAACCACCACATCGGCCTGGCCGCTGGCAATCAGGCTGGCGGCAAGCGCTACCGCATCCAGCCCCGCACAACACTGGGTGTCGACCGTGTAGGCAGCGCAGGTCTGGGGCAGGCCCGCAGCCAGGGCCAGCATGCGTGCCGGGTTGCCGCCAGCGCCAAGCGCATTGCCCAGTACCACCGTCTGCACCTGGCTGGCGGGCACACCTGCCTTGGCCAGCAGCGCATGCAGCACAGGCGCGCCGATCTCATGCGCATGCAGGGCTTTGAAGGCGCCACCCACCGGAACCACGGCGCTGCGGGCGTAGCTGGCAATGTAGACGGGGTGTGCAGGCATTTTGGAAGGAAACGGCCGCTAGCGCTTTATAAGAGGACGCTGACAGCTTTCATTTTGATAGCGCCTTTCGCAGCGCGACAGGGGCTACTTTAACGTGTCGCCGTGTCTGCTGTTGCAACCACGGATGCCATGGGTGGATCCATGCTGCTTTGCAGCAGTGTTGCAATCGCCGTGTGGTCGGTCTTGCCGCTGGCAGTTTGCGGCCATGGCGCAGCGGGTGCGACCGCGAACCAGCCCAGCCAGCGGCGCGGGCATTTGTAGGCTTCGAGCCGGCTGCGGCACCAGGCGGAGAGTTCTGCGGCCAGTGTGGCGTCGAGCGTATCCAGCGCCGGCTGTACCTGCCGTGGCGCGCCGCTCGCAGATGGCGCGGGCGCTGCATCCTTGAGTTGCAACGCCACCCATACCTGTTTGCCACGCAGTGCGTCGTCAACGCCGTGCACTGATGCGGCGGCGATGCGCGGGTGCTCGCACAGCAGGTTTTCCACTTCCTCGGGGAACAGGTTCTTGCCCTGGGTGACGATCATGCGCTTTTCGCGGCCTACCAGGGTGAGCTGGCCACTCGCGTCCAGGCTCCCCATGTCGCGCACGCTCAACCACTCGCCATCCTGCAGCGCGGCGGTGGCATCATGGCTGTCGCCCACGTAATCCATGAAGAGCATCGGGCTCTTGATCCAGATCTGGCCGATCTGGCCTCCGGCCAAGGCGGCACCTGTTTCGTTGCGGATCTGCAGTTGCACATTGCTGAAGGCCCGGCCCACCACCTGCGGTGGGGCTGCCGCATCGGCATCCATCCAGGCGATGAAGCTGGCTTCGGATGCTCCGTAGAACTCCACAATCCGCACATTGGGAAACAGCGCCTGCAGCGCAGGGGTGTGCTGACGCATCCAACGTGCGCCGCTGATCAGGATGAGTTGCAGCGACGCGATGGGCGCCAACGCGCGGCGCTCGGCCAGTTGCAGCATCACCAGCAACTGGCTGGGCACGGCAACGAGGCAGGGCGTGGCATTGCACTGCAGGCTGTGCAGGCACTGGCTGGCCGAGAAGCGCGGCTGCAATTGAACGCCGCCGCCCGTCCACAGCCCCAGAAGCGCGCCAAACAGAAAGAGCGAATGCGACAGGTTGCCCGGCGCCATTACGGGGCCTTGCGCTGCCGTGCCGAATGTATCCACGCAGACGCGAAAGCTCTCGGCCCATGACTGGTGGTGCCGCCGGAACCCCTTGGGCTTTCCGGTGCTGCCCGACGTGAAGCCAATATAAAAAGGATAGCGGTCTGCGCTCTCTGTGTCTGCGCAGGCCGGCGTCTGGCTTGCCAGGTCGCCAATCCATTGCGCTGCGGTGGCGCGCTGGGCAGCAGGCCAGGCGGCATCGCCCAGTGCAGCGCAGCGGCCGCTGGCATTGGTGGCCAGAAAATCGGTGATGAGCGCGATGGGGGACTGCGCGGCATCCAGCAGCCGTGTGCTGGGTGCGGCGCTGGCGTTCAACTGATCGGCACCCGCCTGCACTGCGGCACGCAATTGGGCAAAGCGGATGCGCTGTGTGCCGTCGTCAATGGCTACGGCGTCGGGCTGCACCTGCGCCCAGTGCGCCAGCGGGCCGTGGACGAGGCGCTGCCAATTCTGCAGGGGGAGCACCGGCTGGCTCACAGCGCCCGGCCGCCAAAGCGCCAGTCGGGCAGGCCACGGGCCACGGTGTGCACGATGACGGCCACCAGCACGCACTTGATGAGATCGCCCGGCACGAACACCAGGGTGCCAATGATCGCCTGCAACAGGCTCAGCTTGGCCAGCAGCATCAGGCCCACCACGCCAAACACGTGGACCACCAGCACACCGCCCACCACCGAGGCTGCAAATGCGGCCAGTGCGAGGCGCTTGGGCGAAGCAGGGCCGGTGCCTGCGGGCCGCGACAGCGCACGCATGACCAGACCCGTCACGATGGCAGCAAACGGCCACGACACCAGATAACCGGCAGAGGGTAGAAAGAACACACCCATGCCGCCGCGTCCGCCCGACAGTAGCGGCAAGCCCAGCGCTACGGCCAGCAGGAACAGCGCCATCGCCTGAAAGCCCATGCTGGCGCCCAGCATGCAGCCGGCCAGCATCACGCCCATGGTCTGTGCGGTGATCGGCACGCCCAAAGGCAGATCGATCTTGGGAATCATGCCGAATGCGGCCATCAGCGCGGCAAACAGTGCCACCAGGGCAATGCGCTGGGCGCGGGATTCGCGGTGGGAGGTGGAGGTCATGGTCATGAACAGGCTTTCATCAATCAAATCGGGGAGCGGCGTCACAGCTTGAGCCGTATCGCCAGCGCATCGGCCACCTTGCGGGCGGTGACCAGCATGTGGATGGCCAGTGGCGCAAACAGGCGCAGGCCTCCGGCGCGGCCGGTGCGCACGCGGTAGGCATCTGCCAGGCGCTGCCACTGCACAAAAAACTGTTCGGCAAACCGCATCATCAGGCCCAACTGCAACGCCAGCCGCTCCACGGGCACACCAAAGCGGGCCAGAGGGGCCAGCAGCCATTCGGCCACATCCAGCAGATCGCCAAAGCGCGTGGTCGCCGTCAGCATGGCACCCAGCATGGTGGCACTCATCAAGCGCAGGCCGCTGGCCAAGCCTACCAGCGGTTGACCAGTGGCGGCATGCAGCGCGCCTACCAGTACCGAGGCAACCAGCGCGGCCACGACCAGGCGCCGCGTGGGGCGCGAGGCGGCTCCCAGGCTCGCGTACAGCACCAGCACCACGGCAAAGGCAGCGGCCTGGCCGCGTATATCGACGACAAACAGCAGGCCCAGGCCACACAGGGCCAGTGCCAGCAGTTTGGCACCGGCTGGCACACGGTGCAGCCAGCTGGGAATGTCACTGTAGAGCGTACCCATGCCGGTCAGCCTTGTACCGCAACAGCGGCTTTGCTACTGTTTTCGAAGCTTTCTGCGCTCTCTGTCTGAGCGTTAGAGCGTGTTTTCACATCCAGCTCGTAGGCTGCGCACACGGCCTCGCCCGGGCCATCGCCGCGCACCAGGCCGCCAGCGAGCCACACCACACGCTCGAAGTGGCGCACATGGCTGAGCACATGGGTCGACACCACGATCTGTGCGGTTGTGCGGTCCAGATCGGCCGCCAGGCGCGCCTGGCCGGGCAGATCAAGGCTGGCAAAGGGCTCGTCAAGCAGCATTACCCGAGGCGCAGCCATCAGCATGGCCAGAAAACAGACCTGCTGGCGCTGGCCCTGGCTCAGGCTGCTGACGGCGCGTGGCGCCCATTCGGCCAGGCCCCGTTCGGCCAGAAATTGCCGGGCCCGCACCATGGCTGCCTTGCGCGCAATGCCCTGGTACTGCAGGCTCAGGCCCAGCTCTTCTTCCACTGTAGGGAAGATGATCTGGTCATCCGGGTTCTGAAACATCATGCCCACCAAGCCGGGCAGTTGTTCGCGGTGCTTTTGCACATCATGGCCTGCGATGTGTACCTGTCCCTGGCTTGCAATTTCAAGCCCGCACAGCAGGCGGAAGAGGCTGGTCTTGCCTGCGCCGTTGTCACCGATCAGGCCAACGCGCTGCTCGGTGAGCGACAGGCTGAGTCCGGCAAACACGGGCCGGGCGCCGCGCGTCAGGTGCACGTCTTGCAGGTGGATGCCCGTATCTGGCGGGGCGGGCGGAATGGCAGTCATGGCAAGGTGAAAAAAGCTGAAAGCAATAGCCTGGTTTGGCAGTTTTGGAACCCTTTGGAGCCTTGGCGTGTGCGGGGCGAATGCACTGCAGAAAGCGCTTTGCTTCACGGCAGACGTGCAACAGCGCCAAGCTTGTGGGGTTGCCGAGTATTGTCGCACCTGCGCCATCTTGCAAGCTGGCGGGTGCGTCCATCGACAATGAAATGCATGCCTGAAGATGGCTGCCAGATGCCAGTGAAATGCCAGAAGTTAGATGGATTTGCAAGGAAGCGGTGCGCATCCGGCGGGAAATTGCAGCCATCTTTCATGGCCAGCGTACTACCGAAGCTGCCCTGAGACGGAACGATTGCTTCTAAATTTATAGCTTGACGCGCTTGTTTTGTAAGGCGTTGCGTGTTTTTTTATCTCAATATGAGAAAAAACTCCCAAAAACTGCCAAATTGGCTATGGGGGCTTTGTCGATTTCGGCTGACACCACAAGGCGGGCTGCTGGGTTCCAATGATGGATAACACGCAACCTGTACGAAAGGAGGCCTCCATGTTGGAACATCCGCATTACCACTGGCAAGATTTCGCCACTTTCGTTGGATTGATCGTTGCAGTGGCCCTGGCTTTTTCGGTATTGGTCTGGCCCCACACCACGGCGCAGGCTGCCGACTCGTTCGCTCACATGCTCAAAGGCTTGCAGCTGGTGCTGCGGGGGAGGTAGATGCCGCTTGGGTACATCCAAGCCGCGTTTTGGCAATTTCTGGCCGCCTTCGGGCGGCCTTCTTTTTTGCGCGGACGGAATGCCGCTTGCAGCGTGTGCGCAACGCATCGCAAAAAATTGATGGGTAAAAAGATTCGCTTTTGCCTCGTCGATTCATAATTTCTATGGTTTGCCGTTGTGCTGCTGTGAGTGGCGGGCGGGCTTTCCTCCATATCCGGCTCGGCGAGAGCCAATTACTTGAGGTCTCTATGAAACGACTGAATCCACTGGGCGCTACCAGCGCGCTGTTGGCGGCGCTGCTGTTGGCAGGCTGCGCATCCGGCCCATCCAAAGAAGAACAGGCTGCAGCTGCCAAGGCTGAGGAAGCCAAGGCGGAAGATGCCAAGGCTGCAGAAGCGGCCAAGCCCGCGCCGGCGCCTGCAGTGCCTCAGGCTACGGCCCAGTTCGCCGATGCCAAGGCCAACAAGTTCGTGCAGCAGAGCTACGCCACTGCCAACGGCGAAGGCAACAGCAACTTCAGCGTGCAATTCCTCAAGGGTAATCGTGTGGTCTACAAGGCCAAGGCCGATGACGGCAAGCAGGTGCTCTACCGTGGTACCTGGAAGCGCACCGGCAACCAGATCGATGTGACCGCCAAGGACCCCAAGTCCGACGGCGCGGTGAACCTGAGCTACGAAGTGCGTCCCGAGCTGACCAGCCCCGCCGAACAGTACAAGGAATGCAAGAAGTTTGCGCCTGGTCTCTACCCGCTGAACGTGAACGGCAGCACCGACGAAGACCTGAGCTACAGCCTGTGGCCTGAGCACATGGTCAAAACCAATGCTGCCCCCTGCGAGCCGGAGCGTAAGCAAGGCGGCAAGAAGCGCAAGCACAAATAAGCAAAACGATAGCCCTGCATAGGGCCGGTACGGGAGCCAGCGCATGCGCTGGCTTTTTTTGTGGAAAAGCGAAGGCGACGATTCTTGATGAGCCAGCTTCGGAGGGTGTCAAAACCTTCATGCCCTGGCGGTATAAGAATGGGAGAAATTATTCGTTGGGATTGTGAAGAGCTGCGCAGATACTGTGCCCATTCCCAACCCATGACAAGGTGCGCAGCACCAGGAGCGTAGTAGACATGACGACCTTTTTCTCCACCCGCCGCTCGTTGATCGCCGCCGCTGTGCTGGCAGCGGCATCTGTGGGTCTGGCAGGCCCTGCGCTCGCGCAGGATGCCTCCAAGAAGCAGCTGGTGATCGGTGGCACGGCGGGCTCGAACATCGACCAGCTGCAGGCCGGCATCGTGCCGCTGTTGCAGAAAAAGGGATACAAGGTCAAGCTGGTGGAGTTCAATGACTATGTGCAGCCCAATCTGGCGCTGGCCGATGGCTCGCTGGACGCCAATTTCTTCCAGCACGAGGTGTATTTCAACCAGTTCAAGGGCGACCGCAAGCTCGATCTGACGGCGCTGGTGCAGGGCCCGATCGCGCCGATGGGGGTGTACAGCAAGCAGCGCAAGTCGCTGGCCGATCTGAAAGAGGGCGACAAGGTATCGCTGCCCAATGACCCGAGCAACCTCGCGCGCGGCCTGTTGCTGCTGCAGCAGGCGGGTCTGGTCAAGCTCAAGCCTGGCGTGAATCCGCTGCGCGTGTCGGAGCTCGATCTGGCCGAGAACCCCAAGAAGATCAAGCTGCTGCCGCTGGATGCGGCGCACCTGCCGCGCTCGCTCGATGACGCGCAGTTCGCCATCATCAATGGCAACTTTGCCATCTCCTCGGGCCTCAAGCTGCAGGATGCCGTGCTGCTGGAGAAGACGCCGGAGCATTATCTGAACATCGCCGCAGTCAAGACCAAGGACAAGGATGCACAGTGGGCCAAGGACCTGGCCGAGGCCTTCCGCTCCAACGAGTTCAAGACGGTGGTCGATACCAAGTTTGCCGGTTACGCCAAGCCTGCATTCCTGCAGTAAGTGGTAGCGCCCATGCGTGGCGCGAGACCCAGGGCCGCATTTGCGGCCCTTTTCTTTTGGGTGCGCATCTACCGAACCTTCGGTGCCACAAAACTGACTGCGAGCGGTCATCACGCGGTCATGTGATTTGCCAAGAATCGCCCCGATCTCACCCGGGGAGGGTGGGGCGTTCTTCGAGCAGATCACACACCCATGGCACTCCAACCAAATACACCATCTTCCTCACGCCTGCGTCTTCCATTTCCGTTGAATGCCTTATGCAGCGGCCTGGTGCTCAGCCTGGTTTCCGCCAGCGCATGGGCGGCGCCGGTATCGTTTGGCGGCAGCTACGCGCAGGATTTCAATACGCTCGCCAATACCGGCACTACTGCGCCCTGGGTCAATGACAGCACGCTGGCGGGCTGGTCGCTGTTCAACAAGGATGGTGCTGCCATCTCGCAGATTGCCGTGGGCAGCGGCGGCGGCACCGGTGGCAGTTTCTACAGCTTTGGGGCCGATGCGTCAGACCGTGCACTGGGTGTGCTGGCCTCCAGCGGTGCCTATTTCGGATCTCCGGGATCCGGCGCCATTGCGGGCTGGATTGCGCTGGCGCTGGTTAACAGCACCGGCGCGGCCGTCGATGCAGTGAACCTGCGCTTCAACGGTGAGCAATGGCGCAATGGCGGCAGCACGGCGGGGCAGGGCATGACCCTGGAGTGGGGCTTGGGCGACAGCTTTGGCTCTGTACAGACCTGGAACCCCGCAGGTGATCTGTTCGGCTGGTTAGCGCCGGTGACCGGCGGCACCGCTGGCGCCGTGGCGGGCAATACGCAGGGCGGTGGCGGAGGCCTGGTGCCCCTGGTGGGCGGCGATCTGCATGGCCTGGGCTGGGGCGCGGGCCAGACGCTGTGGCTGCGCTGGGTGCAGAAGCGCACGGCCAGCGGGTCAAGCAATGGGTTGGCCATTGATGACGTGGTGATCAAGACGGCCGGGCCGGACACTGCAGCGCCCACCTTGCAGTCCAGCGTGCCTGCCAGTAATGCCACCGGCGTCGCAACCACGACGAGCAGCTTCTCGTTGACCTTCTCCGAGGCAGTGCAGGCGGGTGATGGGCGCTTTGAACTGCTGCAGGGCGCCACCGTGCTCGCCACGATGTCTGTACAGGACGCAGCCAAGGTGGTGTTCGGCGGCCAGACCGTCACGCTCAACCCAGGCGTGGCGCTGACGCCGGACACCGCCTACCGCATCGTTGCCGTGGGTGCGCCGGTGCAGGATGCATCGGGCAATGCCTGGGTTACGGGCGATCTGGGCTTCACGACCGGAGCCGCGCCCACGGTCACCCGTATCCACGCCATCCAGGGCATTGGCGAGGTATCACCGCTGCTGGGCAAGCCCGTCACCATCAAAGGGGTGGTGACCGGCATTGCACCGGGGCTGAGCGGTTTCTATGTGCAGGAAGAAGAGGCCAATTACGACAGCGATGCCGGCACATCGGAAGGCATCTTTGTCTACTATGGCGGCCAGAACCCCGGTGTGGACGACAGCACGGTGGGCAAGCGTGTGCAGCTGAGTGGCACGGTAGACGAATACAACAAGCAGACGCAGCTCAAGAACCTGACATCCTTCCAGGTGCAGGGCGCAGGCGTGCTGCCGACGCCGATCTCCATCACGCTGCCGATCGCCGACATGGCAAGCTGGGAGCGTTACGAAGGCATGCTGGTGAAGGTGGCATCGGCCACCGCAGGCGGCAAGCTCGTGGTGTCGGACAACTACACGCTCGGCCGCTTTGGCGATGTGACCTTGTCGGCCGACAAGATCCTGCCGCAGTTCACTGACGAAAACGCTCCCAGCGTGAGCGGCTATGCGCAGTATGCCAACACCATGCAGCGCAGCCAGATCATTCTGGACGACCTGAGCAGCAAGCAGAATCCGGTGGTGGTGCGGGGCCGTGGCGGCAGCGATCTGTCTGCATCGAACACGTTGCGCGCGGGCGACGGGGTGGATGACGTCGTGGGCGTGCTCGACCAGTTCTACCAGGCATCGTCTCCGCCGGAAATCTACCAGACCAGCTACCGCGTGCAGCCGACGCAGAAGCTGAGCTTCACGGGCGCCGCACGCCCCACCGTGGCCGACCTGCAGGCGGCAGTGGGTGCGGCTGGGGTCAAGGTGGCATCGGCCAATGTGCTCAATTTCTTCAGCAAGGTGGGCGATACCAGCACCAATACCAAGGATGTGTTCACCACGCCGCTGGGCAACAGCATCGGTATTCGCGGCGCCAACAATACGGCAGAGCTGGAGAGGCAGGAGGCCAAGGTCGTTGCCAATCTGATTGGCTTGCAGGCCGATGTGTATGGCCTGATGGAGGTGCAGAACAACGGCTTTGGCAGCGACAGCGCGCTGGCACTGCTGGTGGACGCCATGAACGCGAACGCTGACAAGCCCGCTGGCGCCACTTACGATTATGTGAAGGCGCCTTTCAACCAAGGAGGCAGCGCGACGATTGCCGGAGCGGGCACGGATGCGATCACGGTGGCCATTGTCTACCGCAGCGACCGTGTTACGCCTGTGGGGGCGGCGGCGGTTCCCAACGTTGGCACCTACGACGCCTTCACGCCGGGCGTGGGCGGTGCGCGTGTGCCGATTGCACAGACCTTCTCGGTACCTACCGCGTCAGGTTCCGAGCAGCTTACTTTTGTGGTGAACCACTTCAAGTCGAAGGGTTCGCTGCTGGCTACGGGCGGTAACGAAGACAAGCTGGATGGCCAGGGCAACAACAACCCGGCGCGGGTCAAGACAGCCATGCAGCTCAAGGATTGGCTGGCGACGCAGCCCACCGGCTCGGACACCGACAAGGTGATTCTGGTGGGAGATTTCAACGCCTATGCCAAGGAAGACCCGGTCACCTATCTGGAGTCGAACGGCTTCACCAAGGTGACGCACGGCTATTCGTACTCCTTTGACGGGCTGTGGGGCTCGCTGGACCATATCTTCGTGAGCCCGACCCTGGTCTCCAAGGTGGGCAAGGCGGTGAAGTGGGCCATCAACGCCGAAGAACCGACGGTACTCGACTACAACACCGAGTATGGCAAGCCCGAGTCCTTCTACGCCGCAACGGCCTACCGCTCCAGCGACCACAACCCGATCGTGCTGGGCCTGAACCTGGATGCACTGCCAGTTAACCAGCCGCCGGTGATCAAGGGCGTTCCTGGCAGCGCGGTACTGATATCGGTGGGGCAGAGCGCACCGCTTGCTGCACTGAGCGTGGAAGACGCAGACAGCGAGCAGCTCACACTCACGCTGACCGCTACCAACGGAAGCGTGCAGGGCGTTGCTGATGCAGATGCGCAGCAGGCGGGAACCCAGCTCAAGGGCACTGCAGCGCAGATCAATGGTGAGCTGGCCAAGGCGCGCTTTGTGGCACAGGCACCGGGAGATGCCGGTGTGGGCCTGAGCCTGAGCGACGGCGTAAATATGGCAGTTACCGCACGCTATGCGTTCACTGTATCGGCTACCGGCAATCCTGATACCAGCTTTGCGCTCACGCCGGGCGCAGGCGGCAGCGTGACGGGGGCATTGCAGGGGGCCGGATGCAAGCTGGCGGCGCCTCCGCAGTATGTCAGCGCCCAAAGCCTGGGCATTACCCAACTGCCGAGCCCCGGTGCCACCTTGCCCGATGGCCTGATGGTGCTGAATGCCACCGGTTGCGAGCAGGGCGGCAAGCTCTCCGTCACCATGAACTACGCGCAGCCGCTGCCGCAGGGCGCGCAGCTGTGGAAATGGGGCCGTACATCCGACAGGCAGGAAAAGCACTGGCACCGTGTACCGTCGGAAGTGAACGGGCAGGTGGTGCGCTTTGAGCTGCAGGACGGCGGGCTGGGGGATGACGACCTGGTAGCCGATGGCAACATTGCAGACCCGACGGCGCTGGTGGTGCCGCAGGCGGCCACGGCAACGCCAGTGCCAACCCTCAGCGCATGGGGCTTGCTGGCGCTGGCACTCTCCTTCCTGCCATTCCTGCGCCACACGTCCACCGCGCATCGCGGAAAGACGCAGCGCTGAAGCAGCCAGAGGGCGGCGGGTACCACGGCGCGCAGTGGTGCGCGCCTGTGGCGTCAGGCGGTACGGGCCTGGACTTCGCTCTTGAGGATGTTCATGGCGCGCTGCTCCATGTGCAGCAACTGCTGCACCTGCGCTTGTGGCAAGCCATGTAGCAGCGCGGCAGCGCCCAGGTCACTCAGCACCGCATCGCCGGTTGCCGGATTCCACAACACATTGTGTGCGTACAGATCGCCATGCAGAATGCCGCGCGCATGCAGGTGGCCGACAGCGCCCTCGATGCTCTGCAGCAGGCGCTGCGCGATGGCCGGCGAAAAACGGGAGGCAGGGGCATACACGTCGCGCGTGCAACTGTCCATGCTGGGCGGGCCGGCCAGAGCCTGCAGACCTGGTGGCAGCAGTGGCAAGGCCATGGCCAGCTTGCCTTGCGGGTGGCCCGAAACCGGGGCGAGCGGCGTCAACAGGTGGGGGTGCAGGCCTGCGGACAGGCCGGCGGCCAGTTCGGACGCGGGTGTGCCATCGCTGGTCTGGCCTGCCTTGAAGACCTTGAGCGCCACATCCCCACCACCGATGCGAGAAGCACGGTAAATGTGCCCGCTGGCGCCTTCGCCCAGCAGCTCATGCGGCTCCAGGCTTTGGTGGGGAATGGCCGGTTGCACGGATTGCGCTGACCCGGAAAGCGCAAGCTGCTCATTTTTTTGAGTCAATGGGTTGCCTGCAATGGCCAGCCACGCCAGCGCCGGCAGTGCAAACACCACCTCCGGAATCTGTGCAAACGCATTGCCGGAGATGCGCAGCAGTTCCAGCTTGGTGCACTGCGCAAGGTTTGCGGGCAGACTCTGCAATTGGTTGCAGGCCAGCATGAGCTTTTGTAGGCGCGGGTGTTCGCCGAGCGTGCCCGGGAGGTGGCGAATCTGGTTGTCCGTGAGGATGAGCCAGCGCAAGGCTGGCGGCAGGCTTTCCGCTGGCACTTCGCGGATGCGGCAGGCCTTGAAGCCGATCATCTCCAGCTGCGGCATGCGGCCGAGCACAGGCGGTAGTTCGGTAAACGGGTTGTTGGACGCAAACAGGATGCGCAGGCGGGTAAAGCGCGTCAGATCGCCCGGTAGCGTGCTGAGCTGGTTGCCCGAGAGATCGAGCACCTCGAGGGTGTCTGCGAGCGCAAAAAGTTCGCGCGGAAACTCCCGCAGACCCGCAGACAGCTTGATCTGGCGCGTGCCGAGCAGGGCGCCGCTATGCAGTTGCTCGTGAAATGCTTGAAGGCTTTGCATGGCTGCACAGTGTAGGCGCTGGCAGCGCATGCGTTTGCAAAATTACGCAGACCTACTTGGCACGCTCGATACGGGTGATGGTCAGGGTGCCGCCGTCATCCTGCACATGAAAGCGCACCTTGTCGCCCGCATTGAACTGCGCGGCCTGCGCCGCGTCTTTCAGGGCGAAAACCATGGTCATGGCGGGCATTTCCAGGTTCTTGATGTCTTCGTGGCGAATGGTCAGCTTGCCCCCGCGTGCATCGACACGGGTGATTTCTCCAGCCGTCATTACAGCGTCGGCATTGGTGGCGGCAGTTGCCGGCGCTTTTTCGGTAGAGCCAGCAGGGCTGCCGTGGGCAGCGTGTTCCTGTGCCAGCGCGGGTGCCATAGCGCAGGCCAGTGCCAGTGCAGCGAGGGTGGTGGTGGTGCTTTTCATGAAATTCTCCAGATGGGTGATAACGGGGATCAGCTGCGGTAGCTGGTAAAAACCTTGGTCGAGACATCGCTGTTCATCAGGTTCTTGGTGACTAGCAGCACATCGAACGGATCCTTGCGGCCGCCGTACTCGGGGCCGTCCATGCCAGGGCTGCCCACAGGCATGCCGGGCACCGCGATGCCCAGTGCCTTGGGCTTTTGCTGCAGCAGCTTGTGCACGTCGGCCGGCGGCACATGGCCTTCAACCACATAGCCGCCCACCAATGCGGTGTGGCAGGAGCCCAGGCGCGCTGGAAGGCCCAGCTTGGTGCGCATGGCGCTGTTGCCGGTGTCATGCACGGTGACGGCAAAGCCTGCCTTTTCCATCAGCACGATCCAGTCCTTGCAGCAGCCGCAGTTCGGGTCTTTCCAGACTTCGATGGGCGTTTGAGCGGGGCTGGCGGCAAGGGCGGGCAAGCCGGAAGACAGGCCTGCGGTAATGGCAGCGGCAGTGGCCAGCAGGTGCAATGCGCGGCGGCGGGTGGGAGTCTGTTTCATGGTAGGTCGTGGGTAGGTGTTCATCGTGTGCATGGGGTCAGTCGGTGACGGTGAAGGTGCCCGTCATGCCCGCCTGGTAGTGGCCCGCAATCAGGCAGGCAAAATCAAAGTTGCCCGTGCGGTTGAAGTTCCAGACCAGGTCTTCGCTTTTCTGGGGGGCGACATGGGCCATGTAGGGCTCGGCATGTTCCATGCCGGGGAACTTGAGCATCAGTTGCGCATGCTGGTCGAGCGAGGCCTTGGTGCCCAGCACCACCTCGTGCATTACCTGGCCACGGTTGAGCACGCGCAGGCGCACGGTTTCGCCCTTTTTGACGCTGAAGTGCGAGGGGGTAAAACGCATGTCGTCCGTCATGTTCAGGGTGATGGTGCGTTTGGCGTCCTTGGCATCGCCGCCGATGCCCCATTCCTTTTGCTCTTTGGTGGCAGGGACGGAAGCATGGCTTTCATTGCCGTGTGCAAATACGGTGCTTGCGCTTGAAAGAAGAGCGCAAGCAGCTATGAATTTGATAGTTTTCATGGTGTTAGTCCTTTATTCAGTGGTTGGCGTGGCTTGATGCATTGGCTGGCTTGTGCACCGTGGGTGCGCCGGGAGCCGCGCCCGGCAGGGTCTGGCGTGGCGCCTTCGCGTCGAGTGGTGCGCCTTGCCACTCATAGGCCGTTGTGTCTTTGGGTTGCGCATACCAGCCCGGATCCTTGTAGTCGCCAGCGGAGAGGTTGCTGCGCACCTTGAAGGTGGTGAACATGCCGCCCATCTCGATGTTTCCGAACGGGCCCTTGCCGGTCATCATGGGAAAGGTGTTATCGGGCAGGGGCATCTGCATGGCACCCATGTCGCCCATGCCGCGCTCGCCCATCAGCATGTAGTCGGGCACGATCTTCTGGATCCTGCCGACGAGGCCCCGGTGGTCGACGCCGATCATGGTCGGCACCTCGTGCCCCATGGCACCCATGGTGTGGTGGCTTTTGTGGCAGTGAAAGGCCCAGTCGCCGGGCTCGTCCGCCATCAGCTCCACCTGCCGCATCTGGCCTACGGCCACATCGGTCGTCACCTCGGGCCAGCGCGCAGACCGTGGCACGGGGCCGCCATCGGTTCCGGTCACCTCGAACTCGTGGCCATGGATGTGGATCGGGTGGTTGGTCATGGTCAGGTTGCCCACGCGGATGCGCACGCGGTCGCCTTGTCTTGCCACCAGCGGTGTGATGGCCGGAAACGCGCGGCTGTTGAAGGTCCAGATGTTGAAATCCGTCATCTCGCCCACCCGGGGCGTCATGGCACCGGGCTCGACCGCGTAGGCGCTGAGCAGGAATGCATAGTCGCGCTGCACATCGGCGATCAAAGGGTGCTTCGCCTTGGGGTGGGTGATCCACAGCCCCATCATGCCCATGGCCATCTGCACCATTTCATCGGAGTGCGGGTGGTACATGAAGGTGCCGGGACGGCGTGCCTCGAACTCATAGACAAAGGTCTTGCCGGGCGGGATGTGGGGCTGGTTGAGTCCGCCCACGCCATCCATGCCATTGGGCAGGCGCTGGCCATGCCAGTGGATGGTGGTGCTCTCGGGCAGGCGGTTGGTGACGAAGATACGGACCTTGTCGCCTTCGACCACCTCGATGGTCGGCCCCGGCGACTGTCCGTTGTAGCCCCACATGTTGACGAAAAAGCCGGGTGCTACCTCGCGCACCACGGGCTCGGCCACCAGGTGGAATTCCTTGACGCCGGCGTTCATGCGCCACGGCGTGGTCCAGCCATTCAGGGTGACGACCGGGTGGTAAGGCCTGCCATTGGGCGGACTCAGCGGTGCTGCGGTATCGGCGCTGGCCTGAGAGACAGGCTCGGGCAGGGCAGCCATGGCGACCCTGCTGACGGCTGCGGATGCAGTGGCGGCGGCCACTGCGGTGGCCGCGCCGGTGAAGAATTGGCGGCGTTGCATATCAGTGGCCTTGTTCAGTGCTGGCAGCGGGCGCTGCGGTGTTGATGGCGGGGGCGGTGCCGGGCGATGTGCCGGTGAGCGCCAGTTGCAGATCGGTCTCGGCCAGCCAGAAGTCGCGCTGGGCCTCCGTAGCAGTCACTACGGCCTGTGTGGTTGCACGGGCCTGGGCCAGGAGCTGCCACACGCTCACGAACATGCCGTTGTAGCGGTAGACGGTTTCTTCCTGCACCAACCGTGCAAGCGGCAGTACCTCTGCCTGCTGCTGCTGGGCCAGATCGTAGGCGGTGCGGTAGGCCAGCCACTGGCTGCGTGCCTCGCTGCGGGCCCGGATGGCGTTGTCACGCAGCACCGCCGCGCTGCGCAGCACTTCGTTCTGTGCCACGCCGCGTGCGGCAAAGCCCCAGTCGAACAGCGGCAGCGGCACATCGAACTCCCAGCCCTGGGTCTTGTCGCTGTGTCCGCCGTCCCGCTCGGTGCTGGTGTTGTTGCTGTAGGTGGCGCCAATGTCGCCAAAGATGGAGCCAATCGCAGCCCAACCCTCGCGGCCTGCGCTCACATCCAGGTCGCGGCGCAGTGCGCCCAGGTCGAGCCGCTGGCGCAGCGCGGTAGCCTCGGCATCCTCGCCGCTGCGCAGGTCGCCAGCGCTTTTGGGGAGTTCAGGCAATTGCGCGGGTAGCTGGAAGGCCAGTTGCTGGCCCCACAGCCCCATGCGCCGGGCCAGTTGCTCTCGTTCGAGCTGCGCATTCAGCCGGGCACGGGCCAACTGCGCGGCAGCCTGCTGCTGCAGGGCCAATTCGCGCGCCTGGTCCACCTTGCTGAAGTTGCCTACCTGCGCCATGCGTGCAGCGAGCTCGCCGCCCAGGGAGGCGGCTTCGTGCATGCGCTCGTTGGCGGCCAGCGCCTGTTCGGCGGCGACAGCGCGCAACCAGGTGCGGCGCGTATCGGCGGCCAGCAGCAGCACCTGCTGTGCAGCGGTCAGCGTGGCCTGCTCCATCTGCCATCCTTGCCAGCGGCTACGCCATGGCAGGGTGATCAGCTGTACCAGGCCAAAGCTGAACTGGCGCTCGATTTCGCGTTCCTGGCTGTTGCGAAAGCGGCCGAAGGTGAAGCTGGGGTTGGGCAGCGTGAGCGCCTGCACGCGCTGCGCGTCTGCAACGCCCAACTGAGCGAGCTGGCCTTGCAAGCCGGGGTTGTTCAGCAGCGCAATGCGCACGGCGGTATCGGCGTCGACGGGTGTCTCCAGCCAACGGTTGATCTGCGTTTTGGCTTCCTGGCGGGCCTTGGCATCGATGGGCGGGAGTTGCGCTCCTGGCGGTAGGCGGCCTTCGGTGCGCTGAGCGACATCGCTGCGCAGGCCGTCGGGCGACACGCTTGCGCAGCCGGCCAGCACCAGGGCGGCGAGCAGCGGCGAGAGGCGGAGGATGGCGCGCTTCATGGCTGGCCTCCGGGGTTGTGGCGATGATGCTGCGGGTGGTGCGGGCAGACGTGCGCCTCGCCGGCTGCCCGGTCATGCATGGCAGCATGGTCCTTTTCCCAGCGGATGACATCGGCATGGCCGCGTGGAAAGTCGGCTACAGCAGCGTTGGCTTCTTTCCAATCGCCCGGCTGGGCCACGATGGTGCCGCTTGCAGCCATGGGCTGGTGGCGCAGGGGGGCCGTGGGCGCTTGGGGCGAGGCGGGGTCACTCAGGGTGGGCGCAGATTCAGCCGGGTTGACGGCTGGCTGGCTGGGTTGGGCAAGGCTGTGAAAAGCCATGGCCCAGGCCGCCGCGGCAATGCCGACGGCCAGGCACTTTCGGGTGCCGAATGGGAGACGCGCGTGGCGCATGAGAAATTCCTGTCGTTGAAACCATGTTCACGACCGCAGAGCCAGAGCTTTGGCTTCTGGCGCAGACGGCAGACACAGTGGCTGCTGTCAATTGCGGACGCACCTAGGGTGTCAGACGACAGAAATGGGAGGTTTGATGATGGAGGCGGGCAAGGTGCTGGCAAAGCGCGTGGCCGCGTCTGCCAGTTGCTGAGGCGCAGAAGGCACTGAGGCCTGCACTGCAATCGCAGGCAGGCCTACCGCAGAGTGGCAGATGCCGCAGGCCGAGCAGTTGGCGCCATGTGCAGCGCTGTCACTGCAGTGAGCGGGCTCGGCAGCAGTGCAGTGGGCCGCCGCTGCCTCGAGCGTTTGCTGGCCGACAAGTGCCGCATCGCCATGGTGGCTCTCGTGCTGTTCGGCCGGGGTGATGCTGCGCGCAGCATGCGCGGCGTGTGCTCCCGTCTGGGCGACGGGCGCCACGATGCCCATGGCCATGGCGTCGCCCAGCAGGCCGCGCAGGACCATTGTGAGAACGAGCAGCAGGGACAGGCAGGAGCGCATGGTGAGAGTAGAGCGGCTATTCGCAAAAAAAGTTCCGCTTCGATATGAGGCCATTGAAGTCGCGAATCAGGCCCAAGTGTACGCCATGTACCCTGGGCTGGGGGATTGTGCGGCAGTCTTGGGCAGTTGCAGGGGCTGGGCTCATGCGGAGAGTTCGGGCGTATAGAACACGTAGCGCCCTCGGCCCTGTTTCTTGGCTTCGTAGAGAGCGATGTCGGCTTCGCGCAGCAGGCGGTCCGGGTCGAGCGTCTGTGTCTGGCCCAGGTGCATGGTGATGCCGACCGAGGCGCCGATGTTGACGCGCTGCCCTTCAAGAAAATAGTCTGCGCTCAGCACATCGATCACGCGCTGGGCGAGGCTGGCGGCTGCGTGCGGGGAAGATGCCTTTTGCACGATGCAGAATTCGTCTCCGCCCAGGCGCACCACCAGATCGGTGTCGCGCAGCAGGCCACGCAGGCGCTCGGCAACGGAGCACAGCAGTGCGTCGCCTGCCGCGTGGCCCAGGGTATCGTTGACCTGCTTGAACCGGTCCAGATCGAGATAGAGCAGGGCGCCATAGGCCCGGGCGCTGCCGACACTGTTGATATGGGTCTGCAGCAGACTGCGGTTGGGCAGGCCGGTGAGGGGGTCGTGATGGGCGAGGTAGGCGACGGCAGCCTGGGCGCGTTTGCGGTCGTCCACGTCTTCGAGCACGCCCAGCCATTCGTGGATGTGCCGGCCCGGACCCAGGATGGCAGCGCCACGCGCGCGCATCCAGCGCCACTGGCCGTCATGGGTGCGCAGCCGGAACTCCACATCCAGCGCATGTTCGCTGTCGGCCAGAAGGTCGGCTGCCTGGCGACGAAGATCGGCTACATCCGCCGGGTGGATGCGGCGCAACCAGCCAAAGCCCAGGGCCGTATCGTCAGGCGTGCCCGCAAGCACCTCCCAGCCGACCATGGAGGTAGCGCGCCCCTGGGCATCCAGCGTCCACAGCACGGCAGCACCGGCGTGTGCCAGCGTGCGGGTGCGCTGTTCGCTGACGGACAGCGCGTGGGCGATCTGGCGCTGGTGGCCGAGCGCGGATTCAAGCTGCGCGCGCGCATTGACGAGGCTTTGGCGCAGGCTTTCATATTCCTTCACCATCAGTACCTGGCTGTCATCAGTTACAGGCGTCTCGTAGGCAGAACCTGTGCGGGATGCATCCGTCAACTGGCGGATGGGACGCAGCAACTGGCGCGATACCCAGGTGCTCAGCAGCACGGCCACCGTGAGAGCCAGGGTGCCCACCAAGGCAATATTGAACATGGGCTTCTGCCAGCGGGCATTGAAAGCGCCCAGTGACTCGCCGGCAACAATGACCCAGCCCGGTGTGCCCTTGATTTCCTGAAAGGCGAAGATGACGCTGCCCTTGTCGGCACGCTCGGCCTCAAAGGCGCCGCTGGAGGCTCCCACTTCCTTGAGTTTCTGCCAGTCCGGTACCGGGGTGCCGATATACCGCTCCGGCTGCACCGAACGGGCTAGCATGCGGCCATTGCCGTCGGTGACCGCAATCAGCGCACCGTGGTCAGACGTGTCCTGCGCTGCGCTGACCAGGCTCTGTGGCGTGGTGGTCAGTATCATCACCTTGCCCCTGTCTTGTTGCACGCGCACGGCAATGGCGATGCGTGGCTTGTTGTCATGAAAGAACAGCTGGGAAAACACAGGCGTCTTGCCTTCCAGTGCGTGTTGCACCAAGTCCGGCGGGACGTAGCCTTTGATGCTCGAATGGGCGGAGACCAGAATCGGCGAAGCGTTGCCGGCCGTGGTGACGATGAGGGTACTGTCGGAGCCCATGTCCGTCAGGGTCAGCCATCTGGACATTGCCTCTGCGTCCTCTGACTGTGCGTTGGCCGCATAGGCCTGGAGCATGGCTGCGCGGCTGGCCAGATCGCTCTCGATGATATGTCCCAGATTCTTGGTGGTGTCCAGCATGTGCCGCAGACTGTTGTCGCGGTAGGAATGGGCCACGTGCTGCACGGTGTAGATGCTGGCAATCAACACTGGCAGTGCCGCCGCAAGCATCATCACTATCAGGTAGGTGCGCAGGCTGCGCGCACGCCATCGCGAGGCGACCGGGCCGCGTACAGCGACAGGTTCCTGCAAAGGGGTGGCGAAGGATCGAGCGACGGGGGAGGACATCCGGGCGCAGCAATATTGCGACTATGAAGAACAGTGTAGGGCGCTATGAAACGCTATTATCCAATTTGTCTCTATTTGTTTCCATTCCCGTCAGGGGTTCTTACATTTGTTGAAGAAGTTTGTGTTTATTCACTTAGAAGATGTGGCGTTGCGTGGCGATAGTGCGTGCAGATGCCTCCTGCCTGGGGGCAATGGCAATGGGCTTTCGTCGGGTAATCTGAGTCCTGTCCAAGTGGGGAGGGCTCTGCATAGCACCACTATCGGTGCTGTAGCGAAGACACCAGCATGGCAAGGCCCGCGAGGGTCAGCAGACCCAGCACTACCCTGCGGAAGGCCGCATCGCTGATGCGTTGGTAGAGTCGCCCGCCCCAGATGGAAGGCAGCAGCATGGCAGGCAGCGCGACGGCCAACAGTGGCAGCATCCGAAAAGTGACGAAGCCGGTGGCCACATAGCTGGCAAAGGTGACGGACAGCATGGTGAGGTTGAAGTTCTGGATCACCTGGCGCTGCCGGTCGCGGGCGATGCCCAGCAGTTGGCACCACAGGGTGGGCACAACCCCCGAGAAGCCGCCCAGGGCGGCCATCACGCCTCCTGCCAGCCCCGCTGCTCCGTTGGCGACGTGCAGCACGGCCCCCTGCATGCAGCGCCAGTCGGCGATGCGTGGCAGCCGGTGTGCAAAAGCCATGAGGGGGCAGAAAACCACCAGCAGTACGCCCAGGACGGTCTTGAACAGCTGTGCATCCAGCAGCGGCAGCAGGCGCAGCCCGAGCGGCAGTCCGCACAGCCCTCCCAGTACAAAGGGCCACAGCATGCGCCAGTCAAAGCCGCGCCGCACACTGAAAGCCTGGATGATCTGCCCGGTGAGGCCGCCAAAGACGGCCAGGGCGGCGGCAAGCGTGGGCTCCAGCGTCCATGCCCACAGTGCCATCGCCGTCATGCTGTAGCCAAAGCCGGACAGGCCCTGCACAAAGCCCGCGAGGGCCGCTCCCAGAATGATAACTATGATTTCCATAGCTGGTAGCGCTTATCAATTAAGCGCCAGAGGCTCTTTTTAATGAAAACGATAAAAGAAAACGGCCCGCAGGGCGTGTGGGCCGTTTGTCATCTTAGTAGCTGGCGCGCAGGCGCGCTGTAGCCACTGTAACCATCAGGACTCGTAGTCGGCCAGCGGCACGCAGCTGCAGAACAGGTTGCGGTCACCGTAGACGTTGTCCACCCGGCCCACGGGACTCCAGTACTTGGCGCGGCGCAGGTGGGGCACAGGGTAGGCGGCGGCCTCGCGGCTGTAGCTGTGGTTCCACTCGGCAGTCAGCAGGGTTTCGGCGGTGTGAGGCGCGTTCTTGAGCGGATTGTCGTCCTGCGGCAGCTGGCCTGCTTCGATCTGGGCGATTTCGCCGCGAATGGCGATCATCGCGTTGATGAAGCGGTCCAGCTCGTGCAGGCTTTCGCTTTCGGTCGGCTCCACCATCAAGGTATTGGGAACGGGGAACGACAGCGTAGGCGCGTGGAAGCCATAGTCGATCAGGCGCTTGGCCACGTCTTCGGCCATCACGCCGCAGGTTTCCTTGAAGTGGCGCAGATCCAGAATGCATTCATGCGCCACGTGGCCGTGTTCGCCTGCGTACAGCGTGGGGAAATGGTCCTTGAGGCGCGCGCTGATGTAGTTGGCGTTCAGGATGGCGGTCTCGGTGGCCAGTTTCAGGCCGGGCTCACCCATCATGCGGATATACATCCAGCTGATAGGCAGCACGGCAGCATTGCCCAGCGGCGCGGCGCTGACGGCGCCTACCTTGCCGGGAATGCCTGCCGTGGCGTGGCCAGGCAGGAAGGGAACCAGGTCTTCCACCACGCAGACAGGGCCGACGCCGGGGCCGCCGCCACCGTGCGGAATGCAGAAGGTCTTGTGCAGGTTCAGGTGGCTCACATCGCCACCGAACTCTCCGGGCGCCGCCAGGCCCACCTGGGCGTTCATGTTGGCACCGTCCACATAGACGCGGCCGCCATGGCTGTGCACCAGCTCGCACAGCTCCTTCACCTGGGTCTCGAACACGCCGTGCGTGCTGGGGTAGGTGATCATGATGCAGGCCAGATTGGCGCTGTGCTTTTCGCAGGCCAGCTTCAGGTCTGCCATGTCCACGTTGCCGTTGTCATCGCACTTGGTGACGACCACCTGCAGGCCCACCATCTGCGCGCTGGCAGGGTTGGTGCCGTGGGCGCTGCTGGGAATCAGACAGATATTGCGATGCGCTTCGCCCTTGGACGCATGGTAGGCCTTGATGGCCAGCAAGCCGGCGTATTCGCCCTGCGAGCCCGCATTGGGCTGCAGACTGATGCCCGCGTAACCGGTGGCCTGGCACAGCCATTGGCGCAGCTGCGCGTCCAGCTCGGCGTAGCCTTGCAACTGGTTGGCAGGCGCGAAGGGGTGCACGTTGGCGAACTCGGGCCAGGTGATGGGGATCATCTCGCTGGTGGCATTGAGCTTCATGGTGCACGAGCCCAGTGGAATCATGCTGCGGTCCAGCGCCAGGTCCTTGTCGCTCAGGCTGCGGATGTAGCGCAGCATGGCGGTTTCGGAATGGTGGGCGTTGAAGACCGGGTGCGTCAGGTAGCTGCTCGTGCGTTGCAATTCCTGCGGGATCAGCGAGGTGGCTCCCTGGTCCATCGCGTCGATGGAGGGCAGGGTGGCGCCTTCCTGGGCGAAGATGCTCCAGATCAGTTCCACATCGGCGCGCGTCGTGGTTTCGTCCAGGCTGATGCAGATGTATTCGTTCCAGGCCTTGCGCAGGTTGGCGCCCTTGGCCAGGGCCCGGGCGAGGATTGCATCCGTGGCGTCCTTGGTGTGCAGCGACAGCGTGTCAAAGGCGGTGTCGTGGTGGTGGGCGCTGAAGCCCAGCTGCGCCAGGCCGCGGCTCAGGATTGCCGTGAAGCGCGCCACGCGCTGGGCGATGCGCTTCAAGCCCGCCGGGCCGTGGTAGACCGCATACATGCTGGCGATGACAGCCGGCAGCACCTGCGCCGTACAGATGTTGGAGGTGGCCTTTTCGCGGCGGATGTGCTGCTCGCGCGTCTGCAGTGCCAGGCGGTAGGCGGGTTTGCCGTGCACATCGACGCTGACGCCCACAAGGCGACCGGGCAGCGAGCGCTTGTAGTCGTCGCGGCAGGCCATGAAGGCGGCGTGCGGGCCACCGGCGCCCATGGGCATGCCAAAGCGCTGGCTGTTGCCCACTATGATATCGGCACCCCATTCGCCGGGTGGAGTGAGCAGGGTCAGCGCCAGCAGGTCGGTGGCCACAATCGCGGCCGCCTGCTTGGCGTGGATGGCGTCCACATCGGCCTTCCAGTCGACAATCCAGCCGCTGGAGGCGGGGTACTGGATCACGGCAGCGAAGAAGTCGCCTGCCATTGCGGCTTCCCATTCTTCCTTGCTGTTGGCCACGAGCACCTCGATGCCCAGCGGCTGGGCGCGGGTGTGGATGACTTCGATGGTCTGCGGGTGCACATCACCCGCGAGCACGATGCGGTTGCTCTTGGACTTGACCGAACGCTTGGCCAGGGTCATGGCTTCCGCTGCTGCCGTGGCCTCGTCGAGCATCGATGCATTGGCAATCGGCATGCCGGTGAGGTCGCACACCATGGTCTGGAAATTGACCAACGCTTCCATGCGGCCCTGCGAGATTTCGGCCTGGTAAGGCGTGTAGGCGGTGTACCAGGCGGGGTTCTCCAGGATGTTGCGCAGAATCACGCCGGGCGTGAAGGTGCCGTAGTAGCCCTGGCCGATGAAGCTTTTGAGCACCTGGTTCCTGCCTGCGATGGCCTTGAGCTCGGCAAGCGCCGCCGCTTCGGTCACGGGCGCGGGCAGATCCATGGGCTTGGCGCGGGCGATGGAGGCCGGCACCACATCGCGGATCAAGGCGTCCAGGCTGGGTTTGCCGATGACTGCCAGCATGGTCTGCTGGTCATTGGCGTCAGGGCCAATGTGGCGGGGGATGAATTCGGTGGCGTTTTCCAGCGCGGCCAGGGGCTCTTTGGAGGACATCAGCATGGTGGGAATCCAGGTGTTTGTGCTTGAAAGTGCCACTAGCGCAGGATAGGCGGGCGGAAGCAGCTATGAATATGTGAGTGAAAGCATTGACGGCCATGCGCGCATGCCGCCAATGCAAGTGGCCAGGGTTTACGAGTTGGCCGCGAAGTCGTTGTAGGCAGTTTCGTCCAGCAGGGCGTCGAGCTGCGATGCATCGGCAAGCTTGACCTTGAAGAACCAGCCTGCGCCCAGTGGGTCGCTGTTGGCGAGCGATGGGTCGTTGCGCAGTTCCTCGTTCACTTCGACGATCTCGCCGGTCACCGGCATGTACACATCGGCGGCGGCCTTCACGGACTCGACCACACCGGCCACATCGCCCTGGTTGAACGAGGCGCCCACTTCGGGCAACTCGACAAACACCACATCGCCCAGCGCGTCCTGGGCGTGCACGGTGATGCCGACAACAGCGGCGCCAGCGTCAGCGGCGTTGATCCATTCGTGGTCGCGGGAGAACTTGATCGTCATAGGAAAACTCCAGTTGGTATGCGTGAATCTGATGTCCGGAATGGCGCGCAACAGCGCGCGCCAGCAGCTACTTTAGCCGCGGAAATAGTTGGGGGCCACGAATGGCATTGCCACCACCTCGACCGGCACCGGCTTGCCGCGCACCATCGCGTTCAGGCGGGTGCCGATGGCCGCAAAGGCTGGCTCCACATAGGCCATGGCAATGGGCTTGTCGATGGTGGGGCCGAGCAGGCCGCTGGTGGTGGCACCGATGGCTTTGCCATCGGGCGTGCAGATTTCCACCTGCTCGCGCACGGGAATGCGCTCCTGTGCAATCAGGCCCACGCGCTTGCGGGGCAGCGTGGCAGGGTTGTCGATCTGTGCAAGTACCTTCTCGGCCCCGGGAAAGCCGCCAGCACGTGCGCCACCGGTGCGGCGAACCTTCTGAATCGCCCAGTTCAGGCCTGCCTCGGGGGGCGTGGTGGTGGTGTCCAGATCGCTGCCGTACAGGCACAGGCCGGCTTCCAGGCGCAGCGAGTTACGGGCACCCAGGCCAATCGGCTTGACCTCGGGTTGGGCCAGCAGCAGGCGCGCCAGCGCCTGGGCCTGGTCGCCTGCAACCGAGATTTCAAAACCGTCTTCGCCGGTATAGCCGCTGCGGGTGATGAAGCAGGGGATGCCTTCCACATCGAAGTTGCCCCCCGTCATGAAGACCAGCTTTTCAACGCCGGGCGCCAGACGTGAGAGGGCGGTTACCGCCTGCGGGCCCTGCAGTGCCAGCAGGCCGTGGCTGGGCATGGGCTCGACTTGGCAGCGGGTGCCGATACGGGCCTGGATGTGGGCAATGTCGGCCACCTTGCAGGCGCCGTTGACGATGACGAACAGCTCATCCTGCGAGACGCGGAAGAACATCAGATCGTCCAGAATGCCGCCGTCGTCGTTCAGCAGCAGACCGTAGCGCTGCTTGCCGACCGCCAGATCGATCACATCCACGGGCATCAGGGTTTCAAAGGCGGCAGCGGCGTCGGGGCCAACCAGGCGCAACTGACCCATGTGCGACACATCGAAGAGGCCTGCGGCACTGCGCGTGTGCTTGTGCTCGGCGATCAGGCCATCGGGGTACTGCACAGGCATGGAATAGCCGGCAAATGGCACCATGCGGGCGCCCAGTTCAAGGTGCAGGGCATTCAATGGCGTGGAGAGCAGAGCGGCGGAAGCAGAGGCGGACATGAAAACTCCAGGGCAAATAACAATGCCACGCAGCTGTTGCCAGCCGCATGCTGTTTGCCCTGCTGTCCGCTTTACCTGAGAGATTCACCCCGCACCTTCGAGGCGTGGGGGGCTTGCTCCTTCGGTGGATGGTGTCTTGGCACCATCTCTCTCCAGCTGGGGACGCTGGCGGCACTAAGGCCTGCATCAGCGTGTGCCAGTCCTTTTGCCTGAGCGTTCGGCATCGAAGCCTGCGCCTTCGGCGGCCTTGCTGCCCGGTTGGGGCGAAGACTCTCTCCTGACTGCCGCGATTTTACCGGTAAACGCGGCATATCCCAAAAGCACGCCCATAATTTTGTGACAAGGCAGCTGCATGCTTTCTATGCAAAAAACGCCCGGCTTGCCGGGCGTTTTCATTTCGTCAGCAGATTCTCTGCCTGCGTCGGGCCAGTGCAGCAATGGCTATGCCAAGCCCCGCCAAGCTCCACAGCGCGTTGGCCGGTACTGGAGCAGGCTTGGGCGCTGCTGGATCGGGCGGGGGCATCACTGCATCTGCGGTCATGTAGTTGACCGTAGCGACATCGTCCTCCGGCATCAGATCCTTCACGGCCACTTCGGTTGCGCCATCATTCAACAGGGCCTTGGCTGGCGAACCTTGCAGCGCCACGGTCGCGACATTCTTGAATGAGCCTGACCGCAACAGGTTGCCGGTGATGGTGCAGTTGACGATTGCACCGCGCTCCATGTTGGTGATGGGCAACTGTAACTCGTTGTTTGCCCCTGCAATACTGCCCAGCAGCGAGCCGGTGGGAACGGTGGCATTGCCGGTGCTCACACGGCAGGATGCGGCAGTGGCCTTGAAATCAGGGCCCAAGGCGTCCTTGGCGATGGCCTGGCGTACCGTTTTAGGACCGTCTGGCGAGGTATTGTTGGCAAACTGCAGATCAAACACCACCGGAGTAGCCAGATCGGGCACTTCCATGGGGGTTACCCGCTTGTTGGTCGTAAGGTTGACGCAATAAGGCGCATTGGGCAACACATTGATCTGTGTAGCCTGCAGGTTGGCATTGCTGGGCGACTGGATGTAGGAAGGGCCAAAGGTGTAGCCGTCGGTAGATACAGACACTACGCTGAATGCGGCCTGATTCTGCAGTGCATCGTTTTGCTGCATGCATTGCAGATTGCTATCAATTTTAAAGCGAAGTGCGATCTGCATCACAGCCTTGGTACCCCATTTCACATGGATGTTCTGGCTGACCGAGGGCGTGAAGTAGGACCGGTATGGCTGGATGGGGTTGTTGGCAGGAATGCAGTTGCCGTTGCTATCCTGGCAGCTGATCCACTCCATCTGCAGCTGCAAGGCATTGGCAGGTGCAGCCATAGGCATATGGCCCTTGGCCAACAACACGGTGTCGTACACATTGAAGTTGATACCGTCCCGGTTGGAGCCTGGGGGGGCAGAGTCCTGGCTCAAGTCGACAGTCAGTTCGTAGATGGCGACATCGCCGTCCTGCTCAATCAGGTTGCTGGCCTTGGCGAGGCCTGTCTTGTCCTGAACAGACAGAAGCTTCTTGTCTGCCTTCACGTTCAGATTGACTGCCGTGCAATCCCTGCCTTGGGTAGAAAGAGCTATTGGAAACGAGAATGAAACCGTGCTGCTGTCGCTGCCTGACCCGTCCCACTGGAGGTTGACGCCATCAGCCGTGACGGCCCAGGTGGCAGTGTTGGCAAGCGCGGGGCTGCCGCACAGAGGTGCCTTGAACGAGCGCCAGTATTTGATGGTGACGCTCTCACCCGCCTGCATCACTTCATTGCCAAAGCCCGTGGTGTTGGTGTTGAGGAAGGTGTTGACATTGGTGCCAGCCTGCGACGAAGCTCCGGAGAAACCAAGCGCTTGGCAAATGGCGCTGCCGGCACCATCCACGCTGCTCGCGCAACTGGTCAGGCCGCCATCGGAGCCACTGGGCACGATCTGTGGCGACCAACTGCCTTCCCAGTCGCTCCATTTGCTGGCAATGGCGCCCAGCGAGACCGGTGTTACAGACTTGTTGGTATAGGTGACCGTGAATTCAATCGGCGCGTTGTAGGCGTTGCCGATCCAATGCGTTGCATCGTTGGGGTCCTGCGTGGCGCCGCCAGTGATTTTTTTGTCGACCGCGAGCGTGATGTTCGATTGCGTCACTGCAAACGGGTTTTCACTGGTATTGGTCGATGGCGTGGTTTCAGTATCTCCGCTGCCTGCAGCCATCGATGACCGCATCAGATAAGCGGAATCTGCCTTGGTGGGTGTGACACTGAGCACGTAATTGCATTGCTGCCTGTTCAGCATCAAGGGAAGGGTGGCGCTCATGGTTTCGCCGCCTGCGGTGGTGCCTGCGGGAACAGGGCTGAAGGCCGATGCTGCAGGGCAACCGGGCACATTGCCACTGGCTGCGGTCAGCGCAACGGATGTGACGTTGGCCGGGAGCACGATACTGCCCTTAGCGTTGGTGGCCGTGCCATTGATATTGGAGAAACTGACATTGAGCTGGTAAGGCACAAAGGTCTGCGCCGGAACGTTCGAGGCAACCGGTTCTATATTGGTGACCAGATCGACATTGGCGGCATGCGCGGCGGGCGCAAGCACGCTTGCCGAGGCTAACAGGCCCAGGGCCACCCATTGCGAGCGTGAAGCGGCAGGCGTTCTGCAGCGGTGTGCAAGACTAGCTCTCATCCATCCCTCTCTATCGATAGTTTAAGACAAACGAAAATTAAATTTCGATGTTTAAAAATTATAATATCGAAATGGAGATGCGCTCCTGTTGACACAAATTCATACTTTGTGTGAAAGATTTTTTGACAATTCGTGCCGAACGCCAGAGGGCAGCATGAAAAAAGCCGCGTCCATTGACGCGGCTTGCTGTGGAGCAAAGAGGGAAATATCAGCGGTACACGAGATCGCGCAGACCCAGTGAGATGCCGGGCACATAGGTGATGACCATCAGGCACAGCAGGATCACCCCGACAAACGGCAGCAGGTACTTGATGATCTGGTCGAGCGAGATCTTGGCCACAGTGCAGGCGGCAAACAGGTTCACGCCAAAGGGCGGCGTGATCATGCCCAGCGCCAGGTTCACCACCATGATCAGGCCGAAGTGCACCGGGTCGATGCCAAAGTGCTGGGCAACGGGCGCCAGGATGGGCGCAAGCACGATGATGGCTGCGCTGGTCTCGATGAACATGCCGATGACGAAGAGGGCTGCGTTCACGCCCAGCAGGAACATGGCAGGGCTTTGCAGTACCTGTTCCAGCCAGTGGCCGATGATTTCTGGAACGCCGGCGCGCGTGATCAGAAAGGCAAACAGCCCGGCGTTGGCGATGATGAACATGATGATGGCCGACGAGATGGCCGATTTGCGGAAGATGGCGTACAGGTCCTTGATCTTGATTTCACGGTAGATCAGCATGCCCACCACCAGCGCATAGAACACTGCCACCGCCGATGCTTCGGTCGGCGTGAATACGCCGCCGTAGATGCCGCCCAGAATGATGACCGGCATCAAGAGCGCCCAACCTGCCTGCAGCGTGGCCTTGCCAAAGCCCAGGCGGCCTTCACCGTCGTTCTTGCCCCAGCCCTTGTACTTGCAATACGCCCAGACAAAGACCATCAGCGCGGCGCTGATGAGCAGGCCCGGGCCGAAACCGGCAATGAACAACTCGCCAATCGATACCTCGGCGCTCACGCCATACAGAATCATTGGAATCGATGGCGGAATGATCACCCCCAGCTCGGCGCTGGTTGCCTGCAGCGCTGCAGCATAGTTCCTGGGGTAGCCGTGCTTGATGAGGGCGGGGATCAGGATGGCGCCAATGGCAAACGTGGTGGCGACCGACGAGCCCGAGACCGCGGCAAAGATCATGCAGGTCAGCACGCAGGTCATGGGCAGGCCACCCTGCACGCCGCCGACGATGCTCTTGGCGAACTCCACCAGTCGGCGCGAGATGCCGCCGGTCTCCATCAGGTTGCCAGCCAGAATGAAAAACGGAATGGCCGCCAGCGGAAACTTGTTGATCGCGCCGAACATCTCCTTGACCGAGATGAGCATGTTGGCGTTGCTGGCCTGGATGCCCAGGATCGAGGCAAGGCCGATCGAGACGGCGACGGAGACGGTGAGCGCAAAGCACAGCACCATCGTGGAAAGCATCACGGCGGTCATTGCGCGTTCTCCAGTTCGGTATTCTTGGGGTCCAGCAGGTTGCCGATGACGCCGATCACGGCAAACACGCCGCCGATCGGCATGGCCACATAGGCCCAGAACATGGACAGCGATTCGAGCCCGGCCATGGTCTGCACGCCGCCGCGCCGGGCGTAGTCCCAGCCCCACCAGATGATCACGGCCAGAAGTGCCAGCGTGGCAATGCACACCAGCCAGTCCAGCACGCGGCCAAAGGCGGGCGGGCTCCAGCGGCGCAGAACGTCAACGCTCACCATGGCGCCCTGGCGAAACGCCATGGGAATGGCCAGGAACACCATCCATATCAGGCTGAAACGGATCAGTACTTCGGTCCATTCGGCGGGTTCCTCCAGCACGAAACGGGTCAGGATCTGAAACATGCCGAGGGTGGAGGCAACGGCGAGCATCAGGCAGGCGACCGCCATCGCAAAGCCTGATGTCCAGCGCTCCAGGGCAAGAAATGCGTTTTTCATGGTGTTCAAAAGCGCAGGCCTGCGTGGGCAGTGCGTGGGCTCTCTCCTCCAGTTTCTTAACAAAAAACAGCTGTTTGCGCTCAACAGTCAAGCGCAAGCAGCTATCAAAATGAGAGTATTCGATAGGGGCCGCCGGCCTGTGCACAGGAGCGGCCCCCGGCCCGGGCTTACTTGTAGTCGCGGATACGGTCGAGGTTGGCCTTGCCAAACTGCTTTTCGAAGTCTGCGTTGGTCTTGGTGAGCGCGGCGACAAACTTGGCCTTGTCCACGTTCTCGATCACCTGCATGCCCTTGCTGCGCAGTTCTGCCACGCCGTTGGCGTCATCCTGGTCCACGCGGGCGCGGTTGGCCTTGGTCGCTTCCTGGGCCGCCTCCACAAAGGCTTTCTTGTCGTCGGCGCTCAGCTTGTCGTAGGCGCCCTTGTTCATCACCAGAATGCAGGGCGAGTAGACGTGGCCGGTGAGCGACAAGTGCTTCTGCACCTGGTCGAACTTGGCCGAGGTGATCACCGGCAGCGGGTTCTCCTGGCCGTCCACCGTGCCTTGCTGCAGTGCGGTAAATACCTCGGGGAAGGCCATCGGCGTGGTGATGATGCCCAGCGCCTTGTAGGCCTGGATGTGCACCGGATTTTCCATGGTGCGCATTTTCAGTCCCTTGGTGTCGTCGGGGCTGTTGATGGCGCGCTTGGAGTTGGTCATGTGGCGAAAGCCGTTTTCTGCCCAGGCCAGGGCCTTGAAGCCCTTGGAATCAAACTTGCCGAGCAGTTCCTGCCCGATGGGGCCATCGAGCACGGCTCGGGCATGCGCCTTGTCGCGGAAGAGGAAGGGCACGTCGAGGATCTTGGTCTCGGGCACGAAGTTGGGCACGGGGCCGCTGGAGCTGAAGGCCAGCTCCTGGGTGCCCAGTTGCACGGCTTCGATGGATTCACGCTCACCGCCCAGCGAACCGTTGTAGAAGGTCTGCACCTTGTAGCGGCCGCCGGTGCGCTTTTCCACCTCTTTGGCAAAGGTGTCAATGGCCACGCCCTGGTGTGAATTCTGCGCCACCGAGATGCTGATGCGCATGGTGGTCTGAGCGCAGGCAACACTGCCTGCCATCAGACCCACGGCCAATCCCACACCCCAAGCCAGTTTCTTCATCTGCATGATCTTGTCTCCTCGGCCTCGCCGATTGATCGTTATTGCCATCTGCGGATTGTCCGCGCGAGCTTTGCATTGTGGACAAAGCAGCGTGAATCCATATTGGGGTTTTTATGATGCTGCGGTGCAGCGTTGAAGAGCAGAAGAGGCGAAAATCGCTAAGTGCTTGATAGCATGGGATTTAGGTGTTGCGCTGCCTGAAACGGATTTCATCCTGGCTGTCGCAGGGTGGACAGCCGCTTGCGGTCGATCCCAATAATGAAAAAGGCGCCAGTGTCTGCTGGCGCCGGGAAGAGCGAGGAGGTATCGCAGAGGCGGTTACATGCCCTGGCCCAGGTCGGAGATGAGCTGCGCCGACAGGTACAGGCGGCGCGCGATGGGCTCGGTCAGCACGTATTCGGCCAGGTTGGAGTGGTAGTTGGCACCGGGCAGACCCAGGCCTTCAATCACCGGCTTGCCGGAGAGGGCAGCGTAGGCCGCGTCCGATCCGCCGCCGCCGCGCGTGGTGTACATCTGCGATTTGCCGCCTACGTCGGCATAGATGGTGATGGCCTTCTGGATGAGCTTGACGCCGTCATCGGTGGCATTGAAGGCCGGGCGGCCGCGGGTCAGGTTGATGTCGATGGTGGCACCGGGCACGTGGGGCGTAGCAGCTGCCTTGTCCAGCATGCCTTTCATCAGTTCCAGATCCTCGTTCTTGCCGTAGCGCACATCGGCGTTGACAACGGCCTTGTCCGGGATGATGTTGGTGGCGGTGCCGCCGGCGGTCATGGTGGTCCAGTTGAAGCCGCGCTCCTTGGACTTGTCCTGAACATCCTGCGTGCGCAGCACCAGGGCCGATGCCTCGGTCAGCGCGTTGATGCCCGCTTCAGGTGCCACACCCGCGTGCGATGCCTTGCCGTGCACCACGGCCTGTACATAGGCAATGCCCGAGGTGGCCGTGCCAAAGCCTTCTTCGAGGCCCGAGGGCTCGTACGACAGCACATAGTCATGGGCAGCAGCGAGCTTCTGGATCAGGTCGCGCGAGCCGAAGGAGCCTTTCTCCTCATCGGTGTTGAACATCACGGTGATGGTCTTGAACTTGCTGAAGTTCTGCGCCTTGAGCAAGCCCAGGCTGTGCAGGATGACGGCGATGCCTCCCTTGGCATCGGCAATGCCTGCGCCATAGGCCTTGTCGCCCTCGACCTTGAACGGAGCCGTGGCCAGGATGCCGCGCGCATACACGGTGTCCATGTGTGCCATCAAAAGCAGGCTCTTGGTGCCGCTGCCCTGGAAGGTGCCGACGATGTTGTCGCCCACCACGCCTGCTTCTGCCTTGTGGCGCACGACGTTGGCGCCCAGCGCCTGCAGGCGGGCTTCGAGGTAGTTGCTCATCTGCGGAATGCCGACCGCGTCATTGGTGCCGGTTTCGATGTTGACCAGTTCCTGCAGCGTCTTGAGGACCGCCGCCTTCTCGGCCTGCGAAGCCTGGTCGAGCGTGGCGTTGTAGCTGATGGAGGCGGCGCTGCTGTCGGAGCAGCCCGATACGGTCAAGGAAAGCGCCGCAGCAGCGGCGATGGCCAGCAAGGTTTTTTTCATGGCAATCAAAAGGGTGGGGAAGGGGGCGCGGTGAGCGCGCTGCGTTTACCGCCCAATTGTTGCTGGAATGTGAACAGCGCCAAGCCAAGGCTGTCACGGCAGAGACCGCCACAGCCGCCAGCGCCCTGGCGCCATTACCCCCCGATGGCCGCCAGGCGCTCGGGTGTGCCCACATCCACCCAGGCCCCGTCATAGCGACTGGCACCGCAACGCCCCGCCAGCATGGCCGCACGCAACTGGTTGACCAGGGGCATCTTCAGGCCCTGTGGGTTGCCGGGCGGTATGTCGCAGAACGGTGGCGCGAACAGTTCCTTTTTCAGCAGGGCGACAGAGCAGTAGGTCAGGCGCGGCCGACTGTCGTCTGCGGCAGGGGTCTCGGCGCGGCCTGCATAGGCACGGCCGGTATAGGCGCGGCCACCCTCCGTCAGCACAAAGTCCCCCTTGGGGTGGTGTGGCGCGTTGGGCACCAGCCACAGGTGGGCCAGGTCGCCTGATTGGGCAAAGCGCTGGCGCAGAGCCTCATCAAATGGGAAACCGGGGATGAATACATCGCCTGATACCAGCCAGAACGCATCATCGAGCAGCGGCAGCGCGCGGCTGATGCCGCCGGTGGTTTCAATGCCGCCGCCAAAGTCCAGGTCTTCGCGCGAGTAGCGGATCTGCACGGCATGCCCGTCCATGTCGGTCGTAGTAGGCCAGGCATCCGCCACTTGCTGGCCCAGCCAGCCGGTGTTGATGACGATGCGGTCCACACCGGCTGCGGCCAGTTGCTCCAGGCTGTGCTGCATCAGCGGTTTGCCAAGCACCGGCAAAAGCGGCTTGGGCGTGTGATCGGTGAGCGGGCGCATGCGTTCGCCCCGGCCTGCGGCCAGCACCATGGCCTGGGCACGGAATTCGGTGGTGGATGACATGGTTATCAGCAAAAGTGGCTCTGGCGCTTGCCTGTAGGGCGCAGGAAGCTATCAAAATTATAGAGCCTCCGATAGGGAGGCTCTGTGTGGATGGGGGTGAGCGCTCAGCCTTTCCAGGTGAAGGGAAACTTCAGCTGCTTGAGGAACCCGTTGGGCACATAGTCCCCCAGCACGCCGTAGGCCTGGGGCCAGAGCTTGTCGCTCTTGACTGCGGTGCCAAACAGGTAGTCCAGAAAGGCAAAGTGCGCCGCATAGTTCTTGTCCAGCGCCTCCTGGTCCTGGCTGTGGTGCCAGTGGTGGAAGTTGGGCGTGACGATGATGTAGCGCAGCGGCCCCAGGCGCACGCTCACGTTCGCGTGGTTGAACACGGCCTGGAAGCCGACGATGATGATGTAGGCATCAATCACTTCCTTCGAAAAACCCAGCACATAGATGGGGGCCAGCACCAGGGTGCGGGTGATCAGCAGCTCCAGGATATGCTGGCGCGAACCGGCCAGCCAGTCCATGCTCTTGACGCTGTGGTGCACGGCGTGAATGCGCCACAAGAGCGGCACCTCGTGGTAGGCACGGTGTGTCCAGTACTGCACCAGATCGGCCACGAGGATGATCAGGAACAGCGACACCCAGAAGTTCAGGTTGGCCACCCAGCCACGGATACCGTCGTTGGCGGCCCAGCCAAACAGCTTGTGTACCATCAGATTGGTGGCCAGCAGGATGAAGCCCACCACCATGTGGTTGACGAGAAAGTGGTGGAAGTCGGTTTGCCATTCGGGGCGGAACACCGGCTGATCCTTGCGCAGTGCAAACAGCTTCTCGATGAAGATGAAGATCAGCGAACTGCCTAGCAGATCGAGGATGAACCAGTCCAGGCCAATATAGGGTGTGTTGGTGGCAAATTCGCCCACCGGCACCTTGTGGCCGCCCAGCAGCGCCGACAGCACCACCAGCCCGAAGGCCGACGCAGCCAGCCAGCGCACACGGCCAAGCACGATCAGTGCCACGGACAGGCCGCCTGAGATCACCATGCACCAGAACAGCAGCTGCCGCATGACATCCACGTTATAGCTGCGGCGCAGCTCGGGTGTCGTCAGGTACTGCGGAAAGTGAAATGCCATGACCCCCAGAAAACACAGTGCCGCCAGGATGAGGGCGATCACCCCTGCCACCATCCCCTTGCCAGCCTGCAGGGAGCCGTGGCTTTCAGACAGATCATTGAGTCGCTTGAACATAGCTGCTTCGTTGTCGTTTGTGATTTGGCGCCACTATGCCACGGGCAGCAGCTGTAGGACAGAATGCCGTGGTCCTCTAATTGCAACAGTTCTGTTACGTCCGGGGAGCGGACCTGGAGCCTGCAGGAACACTGTTGACGGCGTGCAACAGCTGCAAAACAACGCGCCCCCACGGCAGCGGTAACTGCCTGGGGGCGGGCGGTGAGAGGGACTGCCGGTAAGCAGGCTCTGCAAGAAAGCGGCTTCGGTAAAAGTGTTTCGATGCCCAAAGTATGGGCCTGGGTCGCTGGGAAGAATTTTTGTTTTGTCTGATAATTTTCATAAAATCAGAAAAAAATTCTTATCAATGAATCATGGTGGAAAAATATGCTGCTTGATCGTCTGGATCGAAAAATTCTTGCGGTGCTGCAGTCCAACAGCCGCGCCAGCCTGCAGGACATCGGCCATGCCGTGGGGTTGAGCTCCTCGCCTTGCTGGGGCCGCATCAAGAAGCTGGAGGAGGCGGGCGTGATTGAAGGCTATACCGTGCGGCTGAACTCACAGGCCCTGGGCCTGGGTGATACGGTGCTGGTGCAGGTCACGCTCGACAGCCACTCGGACAACACGCTGGAGAAGTTTGGCGAAATGCTGGCCACCATCCCCGAGGTGGTGGAGGCGCACCTCGTCTCCGGCGAGTACGACTACCTGCTGCGGGTGGTGGTGAAAGACACGCGCGATTACGAGCGCCTGCTGCGCGAGAAGCTCTACAAGATCAAGGGCATCCGTCACAGCCAGTCGAGCTTCGTGTTGCGGACGTTGAAAAAGGCAGATCTGCCACTGGGTGTGTGAACGAATCCATGTCGGCTTGAGAGCTGCCAACGCCACCTGGCAGCCTTGCGGTGGCGACGGATGCCATGCGGTGCCAGACAGTGCCACGCCAGGCCGGGCCACGCCAGGCCGAGCCGCGTCAGGCGGTGTCACAGGCAATGCCAATGCATGACGAGACTTGGCGTCCGCAACCAGGCGTCCCCAACTAGGTGTCCCCAACTAGGTGTCCCCAACGAAGCAATGGCGTATCGGTGGTAGTGCGACGGGTCTCAATGGCAAGCGTCTTTCATAGCCCCTGCCTTGCTGTGCGTAAGAAAATCCGAGAATATAAAGAATGTGATTTTCTTTTTTTAAAAGAGAATTTCTGAAAATATCAATAATGCATGTGTAAAATCAATAATAAAACATCTGCATGAACTTATTGATTTACCATGCATGCCTCGATGCATTATACAAATACTCTATCAAATTATTGCCTGTCAGAATGAATGTTGCAACTTCTTCCATTGTGTGTTAGGCCGCAAGGAGGGCTGTAAGGCTTATTGGGTATAAGTGTAAACAAATGTTGTTTTAAGATTTTTTAAAATTACTAAGTCTTCTCGTGAAGTCTATTGGTCTGGATAATTGTGCTTCCTGAAGAGCCAGTGAGAGATCTTCGGGGGGCGCACTTCCATTGGGATATTGGGTATTTGATTTCTGCACGCAGTTAATATATGTGGAAATCGTGGATTGTGCATTTTTATTTATTTTTGGAGAGGCCTTTATACAAAGATAAAGGATCGGTTCCATGGCACAAAAAAATCCACTTTTCAGTATTTTATTGGCGGCTGCTCAATATGTTTTTGCTGCGCTGGTGCTGGTAACGTCACCATTGCACGCCTGGGCGCAGACAGCCGATGTACAAATCACCAAATTCGGCCCTTCGTCGGGTATCGGTGGTACAGGTTTTACATATGCCCTGGAAATGGATAACAACGGCCAGGATGCCGCCAATGGTGCGAGCTTCCAGGATCCATTGCCGGCCGGGGTTACCAATGTGCAGGCGACATGTACATTGGCAACGGGTGGCGCGGTATGCCCCGCCGATTTGTCGGTCGTCAATGGAACGGTGTCTGGCACGCTGTCGACATTTCCCAACCTGGGCAAGGTGCGGGTGGAGATCACAGGCCGGTTCGGTGTCACCGGCCCGACCACGTTGACGAATACGGCCACGATCAGCCCGCCCGCCGGTGTGACGGACCCCTTGCCCAATTCGAACACCAGCTCCGTCAGCACCGCCATGCGTTACGAGGTGGACCTGGAGGTTACCAAGTCGCAGAGTACAGACACCTACCAATCCGGCGTGCCCCTCACTTACACCATCAGGCTCACCAATAACGGGCCGGGCGCCGCAGACGGCGTGGTGTTGTGGGATACGCTCTCCAACAGCTTCATCAGCCATATCGCGGCCGATCTGGTGTTCAACCAGTGCACGGCAACCGGCGGCGCGCAGTGCCCGGACAACGCAAGTTTTCCCAACCGTTCCGGGCAAGGCAGCTACAGCCCGGTGTTCAACGCCACCATTCCGGCGCTGCCACCGGGCGGCGCCGTGACGGTGACCTACACCATGACACCCTATCTGGTGCCGAATGCCGCCTGCGGCAGGCCTGCCGGGCAGCTGTTCAACACCGCTTCGATCCAGTTGCTCGACGGGATGAATGACACCAGCCCCAACAACAACCAGCAAGCGGCCATCCTGCAGGTGCCCGGCACGCCCCCTTGCCGGCAGACGGACTTGCAGGTGCTCAAGACCCAGGACCCGGTCACGCCACAGATGGGAGACCTCGTCACCTACACCATGGTGCTGACCAATGCGGGGCCAGAGGCTGCCGACGGCGCCTACATCTCCGATGTGATCAGAACCCACGGCGGCTCTGCCGCATATTTCGATGCGACAGCGCAGTTCCAAAGCTGCGTGGCGGATTTCGGCGCGGTATGCCCTGCGAATTCCGAATTCCTCAATCCATCGGGCAATGCGTCAGGCGCCACGCTGTTCAATACGCAGGTGCCGGTCCTGCCGGTCAACGGGCGCCTCACCATCGTCTACGAGGTGCAGACGCGCATCAATGCCCCGATTCCATGCGGCAGAACGCTTGGGGGGCTGAACAACGAGTTCGCTGCGAATCCGCCAGACGGCCTGGAGGACTCCAATACCGGCAACAATTTTGTGTCAGTGCCCATCATCGTCCCAGCAACGCCGGATTGCCCGAGAACCGATCTTGCAGTGACCAAGACACAAAGCTCCGACGCCTACCAGCCGGGCGTTCCTGTCACCTACACCGTGACGGTGACCAACAAGGGCCCCAACCCGGCCGATGGCGCCAGCATCGCCGATCGCCTGATCCCTTTTGAGCTGGGTTCAAGCCTCGATGTGCAGTCATCGGTGATCAATTGCTCGGCGGCCAATGGCGCCGTGTGCCCGGATGCATCGGCCTTTCCTGCGCCATATTCAGGCAGCATCAGCGGCTTTTCCTTGCCCTTCCAGGCCGCGGTTCCCAAGCTGCCCGTTGGCGGCTCGCTGACGATCACCTATTCGCTGACCTATGGCTACTCGCAAAGCGGCTGCAACTGGCCCTCGGGTTATCTGGTCAATGAGTTTTCTGCAGGACCGCCCGATGGCACGGATGAGCAGACACCTTCGGACAACGTTGCCACCGTGACCATGTCGCGTTTCAGTTGCTCCAACGTCTCGGTCAACAAATCGGTGGCGCCGGTCACGGCCAATCGCGGCGCCATGGTGACGTATTCCGTGGATGTCTACAACGCCGGCCCCTCCGATACCGCCAATGTGCTGTTCTCCGATCCGCTGCCCCAGGGCGTGACTTTCGTTGATGCAGCATGCTCCGTGCTGACGGCTCCGGCTGCCTGCGGTGCTTCGGTGAATTACGATGCAGCAACGCGCACGGTCAGCAGCACCATTGCATCCCTGGGCAACGGGGGAGCGGTGCAGTTCGTGATCCGCACCACTGCAGGCTATCTGCCCGGAACCTACACCAATACCGGCTATGCCGCCGTGGCTTCCGGCGTGGTCGATCCCATCCTGGCCTCCAACGAGAGCCATGTGAATCTGCAGATCTTCAACACCAGTACGGCCCGGACGGTGACCAAGGTGATCGAAGGCCTGGCTACGGGTCTGGCCAGCCCGATGACCTTCACCGGCACCATGGTGTGCGGCTCGCAGCCTGCGCAGGCCTGGTCGGCCACTGTGCCTGCGGGCGCCACCAGCGGCACCAGCACCCCGCTTTCTTTCTTTGACGGCGACACCTGCACCGCAACCGAAGACACCCCGCCAGCAGCACCTACAGGCTACATCTGGGTGGGAACGCCCGAGGTCAGCGCGCAGAATGCGGGCTTTACAGTCACCAACCGGGTGCAGCGCCAGACCGGTGGGCTGCAACTGACCAAGCGGATCACCGGAGATGCGGCAGCCGTGGCTTCGGTCAATGGCACATTCGATTTCTCGCTGGACTGCGGTGTGGACGGTGTGCGCACTGCCAGTATTGCCGTGGTCAATGGCCAGACGGCCTCGGTCAGCCTGGCGGCGCTGCCCGCCAATGCCTCCTGCACGATCACCGAAACCGGCAAGGCCGCTGCGCCAGCCAAGTTCAACTGGGGAGCACCAAGCTACACTGGCAATCCGGTTGTCGTTCCCACAGGGGGCAATGCACAGGCCGAAGTGATCAACCCGCTGACCGGCGGTGGTGATGGCGGCGGGGACAATGGCGACGGTGGCGGCGGCAGCAAGCCCACACCAAAGCCGGTTCCGGCGGGCAGGCCCCTGGGGTATCTGCTGCTGGCGCTGATGGTGGGCTGGTTGGGGGCCTGCTGTGCCTCACGCCAGCGCCGCATTTGATCGCTTGCTATAGATATAGAGACTGCAAGCACATTCCAGGCATGCCCGGCTGCATCAGCAGCTGGGCATGTTCGCTAATGAAGGGCGAATGCGTCTGCCATGGCCGCCCGAAAGCGCTGTGAATACCGGGAAGGGCGGATTCAATCCTCGAACGCCTGCTGGCCCAGGGTCTGGGCCACGTAGTCCACAAAGCAGGTGATGCGTGCCGCAAGGGCGGTGTTGCGGTAGTAGACCGCATGGATGGATTGGCGCACGTCCAATGTCTGCGCTGCAAAGAGCTGCACGAGCTGGCCACTGCGGCGGTCCTCGCGCGTCATGAAATCCGACAGACTGGCAATGCCCAGGCCTGCAAGGGCCATGTGCCTGAGCGTTTCTCCGCTGGATGAGCTAATCGCGGGCTGGATGTGCAGGGCGTTGCCATCGACACCGCGCAGCGGCCAGTCGTTCAGTGACTCGGGCTGGGTAAAGCCCAGCAAGGTGTACGGCGCGCCCGGCTGGGTGAGCTGTGCGGGCTCGGCCGGCATGCCGTGGCGCTCCAGATAGGCGGGGCTCGCGAGCACCCGCACGCGGCTGGTGCCGATGGGGCGGGCGTGCAGGGTGGAGTCCTTCAGTACCCCGATGCGGAATGCCACATCGGTGCGCTTTTCGATCAGGTCAATGATGCCCTCGTTGGAGTTGAGCTCGAGCTCCACCTCGGGGTAGCGCTTGCTGAACCCTTCGATCAGCGGCACCAGCACATGCAGCATGAAAGGCGTGGCCGCGTCTACCCGCAACCGACCCGCAGGCCGCACGCGGCGGGCGGCCATCTGCTCTTCGGCTTCGTCCACCAGGGACAGGATGGCCCGGGCACGCTGCAAAAAGGTGGCGCCTTCCTCGGTCAGTTCCAGCCTGCGCGTGGTGCGGCGCAGCAGGGTGGTCTGCAGCTTCTCCTCCAGCCGTCCCAGGGTGCGGCTCGTGGCAGAGATCGTCAGGCCGAGCAGTTCGGAGGCTGCCGTGATCGACCCCGTGTCCACCACGGCCGCAAAGGCTTGCAATTCATCGAGGGTGGTTTTCATTATTGATTTTTAATCAAAAGATATTGGTAGATAAGGGGCTTAATCTGCAAATATTAACCGGGCACACTGTCATCCATCAAGCGCGACGGCCCAACTGCAGCACGGCTGCATCCTGTCCTTTGCGTTCCATTCACCTGATTGAGGAGTCTTTTCATGAACCCCATCCCTTCCTTCGGCGTCGGCACGTTCCGCCTGACCGACCAGACCGTCATTGATTCGGTGCGCAATGCGCTGGACGTGGGCTACCGCGCCATCGATACCGCGCAGATTTACGGCAGCGAGGCAGAGGTTGGCCAGGCGATTGCCGAGAGCGGTGTGCCGCGTGCTGATCTTTTCGTGACCACCAAGATCTGGACCGACAACTACGCCAGGGCCAAGCTGGTGCCCAGCCTGCGTGAGAGCCTGAAAAAGCTGCGCACCGACCATGTGGACTTGACGCTGATCCATTGGCCTGCGCCTGGCAATGGTGTGGAGCTGCCTGAATTCATGGAGGCGCTGGCCGAGGCCAAGGCGCTGGGCCTGACCCGCCAGATCGGCATCTCCAACTTCAATATCGAACTGACGCGCCAGGCGATTGCTGCGGTGGGCAAGGGCGAAATTGCCACCAACCAGATCGAGCTGAGCCCCTATCTGCAGGGCCACAAGCTGACGGCTTTCCTCCAGGAGCAGGGCATCCAGGTGACCTCCTACATGACCCTGGCCTATGGCAAGGTGCTCAAGGACCCGGTGCTGGCCAGGATTGCCGACAAGCACCAGGCCACGGTGGCGCAGGTGGCGCTGGCCTGGGCACTGCAACTGGGTTATGCGGTGATTCCGTCGTCGACCAAGCGCGAAAACCTGGCCAGCAACCTGCTGGCACGTGATCTGAAACTGGACGCCGAGGACATGGCCCTGATCGCGACACTGGAGCGCAATGGCCGCGAAGTCAACCCCGAAGGCCTGGCACCAGCCTGGGACTGAGCGTATGCAGGCGAGCCCACCCTGCAGTGAGGGCGGGCCCGCTGGAACTCAACGCAACCGCTGCAAGGAAGCAGACGGCTGCGTAGAGATCGTGAACACGTTCTTAAGCTGCGATCTTGGCAGCAAGGGTGGCGACCTTGGCGCCCTGGGCAAAGGCCAGATCCAGCTCGGGAGCGGAAGGCTGGCGCGAGCCGTCGGCGCCTGCCACGGTGGCGGCGCCGTAGGGCGAGCCGCCTTTGACTTGCGACAGGTCAAACTGCGAAGGCAGTCCAAAGCCAGCGGGCACGATCACCATGCCGTGGTGGGCCAGGGTGTTCCAGAACGAGGTGACGGTGGTTTCCTGGCCGCCCAGCGTGCCGGTGGAGGTGAACACGCTGCCAACCTTGCCTGCCAGCGCGCCCTTGGCCCAGAGGCCGCCGGTCTGGTCGAGAAAGCTGCGCATCTGGCCACTCATGTTGCCAAAGCGGGTGGGGGTGCCGAAGATGATGGCATCGTAGTCGCCCAGCTCGGCAGGCGAGGCCACGGCGGCTGCCTGGTCCGTCTTTCCGCCGGCAGCCTTGAAAGCGTCTGCAGGCATGGTTTCGGGCACGCGCTTGACCGTCACCTCGGTGCCGGGCACGCTCTTGGCGCCTTCGGCAATCTTGGCGGCCATGGTTTCGATGTGACCGTACATGGAATGGTAGAGAACCAGAACTTTAGCCATTGCGATTTCCTTTGTGTGAGTGAGTGGCCGACCCGGGAAGCGGGCGCGGCGCCAGAACATGAAAACCACATGGACATGGACCTGCTTTTGGATGTCCGGCTCTGTGTGATTTCCTGAAACACAACTGTAGCCAGATCCACTGTGCGCAGTAGATGCGCGATTTGAACGCAGCGTTGCATGAATTTGAACGACGCGTGCGCTCTGGCGCCTAAACTCGTGCGTAAAACGGCTTACAGCGCTTGCTGGTCAAGCGCTTTAACTTTGAAATTAATAGCAAAAAGGGCTGGATGCCCCGGGGCACTGCAGGGCCCACACTGTTACCAGTGGCTGTGCGCCAAAAGCAGCGCGCCCAGCGCCTTGATCTTGGGGGAGGCATGGCGTGTGCGGGGGTAGACCAGGGAAAGCTCACGGCTGCGGCCTTCGAGCTGGGGCAGCACGCGCACCAGGCGCCCGCTGGCAATGTGTTCGCGCACGGCAAATTCCATGACCTGTGCAACGCCCAGCCCGGCCAAGGCGCCTTCAATCAGCGGGTCGCCGCTGTCAAAGCTGATGCTGACGGGCGGCAGCCAGTCTTCGGCCTTGCCTTCTGCCAGCTTGAACTGCCAGGGCACCAGAAAACCCCGGTAATGGTTGTAGACAGAGAGGCAGCGGTGTTCGGCCAGCGCCTCCTGCGTCTGCGGCGTGCCGTGCCGGGCCAGATACTGCGGAGAGGCCACCGTCACCCAATGCAGCGGCGGCAGACTGCGGGCGATCATGCGGCTGTCGGCCAGCGGGCCGATGCGCAGAGCCGCGTCAAAGCCCTCGTCCACCATGTCAACCAGCCGGTCGGTGAAGCTGGCATCAATCTGCAAGGCCGGGTATTGCTCCAGCAACTGGCCGAGGAGCGGTGTCAGCACTACGCGCCCCAGCACCGAGGGCGCCGTCATGCGCAGCACGCCCGTGGGCTCGCAGCGGCGGTCCAGCAGCAGCTTGCGGGCCTCGTCCAGGCCGGCGATCAGCTCGGCACTGCGGTCCACCAGCGTGCAGCCATCGGGGGTGAGCGAGACATTGCGCGTATTGCGGTGCAGCAGCCGGGTGCCGAGCTCAGCCTCCAGCTGTGTAATGGCGCGCGATATGCGCGACTGCGTCGTACCCAGGCAGTGCGCAGCCTGGGTGAAGCTCTTCATCTCGGCCACCTTGACGAGCATGTGTACGGCATTCAGGTCCATGGCATCAGTCTCATCGTCTGTCTGGCAATTGATTGGTAATTGATTGATTCATTTTTGCATAAGTAAAAGATATTTTTCGTATTTATCTTTGCTGGTGAATTAAATACGATCCTGCCTGACCGGTCATCACTGCCTGCGGGGCGCCATGCGCTGCAGGCCTTTTCCTCCTGAGTGATGAAACCATGCCTAGAGAATCTGTTTCAAGCAGCGCAGCACCAACCGTGCTGCGCCATCCCCGTGCCGCGCTTGCGCTGTTGTCGCTCGCGCAGCTCCTGATCGCGCTGGACGCGACCATCGTCTTCGTGGCGCTCGATGCCATGGGCAAGCAGCTGCAACTCGATGCCCGCCACCTGCAGTGGGTGATCAGCAGTTACAGCGTGGCCTTTGGCGGCTGCCTGCTGCTGGGCGGGCGTTGCGCCGACCTGCTGGGCCAGCGGCGCATGTATGTGGCTGCCATGGCGCTGTTCGGGCTCGCCTCATGGGCGGGCGGTTTTGCCGCCGAGGCCTGGCAACTGGTGGCTGCGCGCGCCGGGCAGGGCGTGGGCGCGGCCTTGCTGTTCCCGGCCACCTTGTCGATGATCAATACCTTGTACGCCGCAGGCGCTGCGCGCAACCGCGCGCTGGCCGTCTGGAGCATGGCCAGTGCCGCAGGTCTTGCCGCAGGGGCCTTGCTTGGCGGCGTGCTGACCGAAACCCTGGGCTGGCACTGGGTGCTGTGGGTACTGGTGCCGATTGCCTGGCCCTGCGCCGTGGCGGCGCGGCGCTATCTGCCTGCCATGCCCAGTGTGCCGCGTGCGCGGCGCCGGTTCGATGTGGCGGGCTGCGTCAGTGTCACCGTGGGCAGCAGTCTGCTGGTGGCGGCGCTGGTGCAAGGCCCGCAGTGGGGGTGGACGGACTGGCGCACCGCCACGGTGCTGCTGCTCGCCATCCTGGCCTTGGCGGCCTTTGTCGCCATCGAAAAGCGTGTCGCGGCACCCCTGATGCCGCTGGCCATGCTGCGTGTGCGCGGCCTGCAGACGGCCATGCTGCTGGCCATGCTTTTCATGGGCAGCTATGGCGTGCAGTACTACTTTCTGGGCCTGTACTTTCAGCAGGTGCTGGGCTGGAGCCCCATGCAGGCGGGTCTGGCCTTCGTGCTGCCCACCATCGTCTGCACGGTGGGCATTCGCCTGGCCGAGCGTGGGCTGGTGCGGCACGGCGCGCGATCAGTGCTGCTGGCCGGTTGGGTGGCAGGTTTGCTGGGCATGGTGTGGACGGCAGCTGTGCTGCCACAGGCGGCCAACTACTGGTGGCTGGTGCCCGGCTTTGTGGTGATGAGCATCGGCCAGGGTGCCAGCTGGACGGGGATGTGGGTGCTGGTGGGCGAGGGCATTGCGCCCGGGCAGCAGGGTGTGGCATCGGGCGTGGCCGCGACGGCCCAGCAGGTAGGCGCTGCCCTGGGGCTGGCGGTGCTGGTGATGGTGGCGGCAGCGCCGTTGGCCGGCCTGCATGATGCCGGCGAGCAAGCCTGGCGCCAGGCCAATGCGCAGGGCCTGCAGTACGCGGAATGGGGCGCTGCACTGCTGGCCTTGTTGGCATTGCTGGTCTGCGCGGCCATGGCCAGGCCTGAGCGCGCCGCAGCAAGGGTGGCTGCGTCGGCCTGAAGGCCGAAGTTCAGTGGCCTGGTTGCTGCAGCGGCTGCACCACATACACGCAGCGCTGGCCTGCTTCCAGCAGGTATTCGCTGCGCTCCAGGGTGGCTACATCTGCCAGCACCTCCTGAAACAGGGCTTGCTCCGAGCGGCAGAACCCACGGCAGGCGCTTGCGGCCGCGCAGATGGGGCAGTGGTCTTCGACTAGGAGCCAGCCCTGGCCGTGTGGCTCCACATGCGCCATATAGCCTTCTTCCGTTCGGATGGCGGCCAGTTGGGCCAGGCGCTGTGCTAGCTGCGGGGCCGTGCAGTGCGCCTGGTAGCGGGTCCGCGATTGTGTTTCGCGCTCGCTGATCAGGCTGTCCATGCCTTGCTGGCCGAACAACTTCTGGATGGAGCCGATCAACTGCACGGTGAGCTGCGCATGGGCATCCGGAAAATGGCGCTGGCCTGCGGCCGTCAGGGTCCACAGTTGGCGGGGCCTGCCGGCACCGGCGGGCTTTTGCATGTGGGCCTGCACCAGCGCCTGCTCAGCGAGCCGGTTGATCTGCTGGCGCGCCGCCTCGGAGGTCATCTGCAAGGTGCGAGCCAGCTCGGCGGTGCTGGCTGGCGCCTGCTTTTTGAGCGCCTCCAGCATGCGCATGGCGGAGGAGTGTTCGGTGGTGGCGGAATGGGATTGCATTTATTTATGCAAGTGATAACTTGTTTTATTGATGAGGGTGGGTAATTTTCAAAGAGAATACTTGCATTATCTATCGGCAAGGATATCCATGGAAACCACCACTTCTTCGGCATCAGCACCCGGCAGCACTGCGGATGCGCAGCCGGCCCCCGCCAGCTGGGGCCAGTTGCTTGGCCGCCAGCACGGCCTCACGGCCCTGGCCTTGACCGGCGCCGTCGCCATGCACGCCATCAATGTGCACATTGTCACCACCATCCTGCCGTCGGTTGTGCAGGAGATCGGTGGCATGGCATGGTACGCATGGAGCACGACCTTGTTCGTGGTGGCTTCCATTGTGGGGGCCGCACTGTCTGTGCGGTTGCTGTCGCGGCACGGTGCGCGTGCGGCAATGCTGGCTGCCCTGCTGGTGTTTGCACTGGGCACCTTGCTGTGCGCCATGGCCAGCTCCATGCCGTTGCTGCTGGCAGGCAGAACCGTGCAGGGCCTGGGTGGCGGCACCGTGGGCGCGCTCAGCTACACCTTGATTCGCCTCGTGTTTCCGCCTGCGCTGTGGCCGCGTGCCATTGCGCTGATCTCGGCCATGTGGGGCATCGCCACCCTGAGCGGGCCAGCGGTGGGCGGCCTGTTTGCCCAGGCAGGGCACTGGCGCCTTGCTTTCGGGGCCTTGCTGCCCTTGCTTGTGCTGCAAATGTTTCTGGTGCAGCGCCAGCTGGCGCCTTCGCGCCTGCTCAGCCGCGCTGGCTCGGGCGATGCAGGTATTGCCGTGCAGCAGATTGCCTTGCTGGCGCTGTCGGTGCTGCTGGTGGCTGCGGCCAGTGTGGTGAATGCGCCGCTGTGGCAGTGGCTGTTGGCTGCCGCAGGCCTGCTGACCGGTGGCTATGCCATTGCCCGTGAGCGCCATGCTGCGCAGCGCCTGCTGCCCCAGGGCGGCAGCACGCTTGCCCACCCACTGGGTATGCTGTATGCCGCCGTGGCGCTGCTGTTGATCGGCACCATGACGGAGGTGTTCGTGCCCTATCTGCTGCAGCACCTGCATGGATTGCGGCCATTGACGGCTGGGTATGTCACCGCCTTGTTGGCGGGCGGCTGGTCGGCGGCATCGGTGCTGTTTTCCGGCAAGAGCGGGGCGGCGGGCCGGGCGCTGATGTTCCGGGGGCCGGTGTTGTGCGCGCTGGCCCTGGTGATCCTGGCGCTGGCCATGCCTTGGCAGGGGAGTGTGGCGCTGGTGGCCAGCGGCATGGCATTGGCATTGCTGGGCTTGGGGGTGGGCATGGCCTGGCCGCATGTGCTCAATGCCATCATGCTGAACGCAGGCAAGGAGGAGGCGGATGCGGCCGCATCCGCCATCACCACGGTGCAGCTGTATGGCATGGCGGTGGGGGCAGCCCTGGTGGGCCTGGGGGCCAATGCGCTGGGGCTCGCGCAGACAGGCGATCAGGCCGTGCTGGGTTTCTCTGCGGCCTGGCTGTTTGGGGTGTTTGCCATCTTCCCGGCCATGGCCGCCTGGTCGGTGCGGCGTTACCTGCGAGCTTGATGCGGGTCAATCGGTAGCGATGAAAGCAGAAAGGCAGCGGGTCCACCGTGGTGGAAGCCCGCTGCCTTGTTGGCTGCCGGGGTGGATGCGCGAAACCTGTCAGCTCAGCAGCAGTGCATCGTCGGCCAGTTTTTCGCCACGTACTTTCTCGAACATCTGCAGCAGATCAGGCACATCCATGCGGGCGCGCTCTTCGCCGCTCACATCCAGAACGACCTGGCCCTGGTGCAGCATCACAGTGCGGGTGCCGACGTCGAGCGCCTGGCGCATGCTGTGGGTCACCATCATCGTGGTGAGCTGGCCTTCTTCCACGATGCGTGCGGTGAGGTTGAGCACAAAGTCGGCCGTGCGCGGGTCAAGCGCTGCGGTGTGCTCGTCGAGCAGCAGGATGCGCGAAGGCTGGAGCGCTGCCATCAGCAGGCTCACGGCCTGCCGCTGGCCGCCCGAGAGCAGGCCGATGCGGTCGGTCAGGCGGTTTTCCAGGCCCAGGCCCAGGGTGGCAAGGCGCTCGCGGTACAGCTCGCGGTTGGCGTTCTTCACGGCCTTGGACAGGCCGCGGAAGTTGCCGCGCTCGTGCGCCAGGGCCATGTTCTCTTCGATGGAGAGGTCTTCGCAGGTGCCGGCCATCGGGTCCTGAAAGACGCGGGCCACTTTGTGGGCGCGGTCCCAGACGGGCTTGCGCGTCATGTCTTCGCCGTCGATGACGATGCTGCCGGTGTCGACCATCAGGTCGCCCGAGATGGCGTTGAGGAAGGTTGATTTACCGGCACCATTGGAGCCGATGACGGTGACAAACTGGCCGGCAGGGATCTCCAGCGTCATGCCGCGCAGGGCGCGGGTTTCGATGGGAGTGCCGGGGTTGAAGGTGATCTTGAGGTCTTTTGCGCTCAGCATGGCTATTCTCCGATTCTGGGCTTAGGGCTTCTTGCTGAGCTTGCGCTTGAGCTGGGGTATCACCAGTGCCACGGTCACGAGCAGCGCGGTCACCAGATTCAAGTCCTGGGCCTTCAGGCCGATGAAGTCGCTGTTCAATGCCAGGGCAATGAAGAAACGGTACACGATGGCGCCAATCACCACGGCCAGGGTTGCCAGAATCAGCTTGCGCGACGGCAGGATGGATTCGCCAACGATCACCGCCGCCAGGCCGATCACGATGGTGCCGATGCCCATGGAGCTGTCTGCGCCGCCCTGGGTCTGGGCAAACAGCGCGCCAGCCAGGCCTACCAGTGCGTTCGATACCGCCATGCCCAGCAAAATCATGCCGCCGGTGTTGACGCCCTGGGCGCGTGCCATGCGGGCATTGGTGCCGGTGGCACGGATGGCCAGGCCACGTTCGGTCAGGAAGAACCAGTCCATGGCGAGCTTGGCGAGGATCACGATCACGATCAGCAGCAGGGGGCGGAACACGTAGTCTTCCATGCCGGAGGGCTGCAACTGGTTGAAGAGGGTGGGGTCGTTGATCAGCGGCACGTTGGGGCCTCCCATGATGCGCAGATTGACCGAGTACAGCGCAATCATCATCAGGATGGAGGCCAGCAGGTCCATGATCTTGAGCTTGACGTTGAGCCAGCCGGTGATCAGGCCCGCCACGGCGCCTGCCAGCGCCGCACCGATGGTGGCGACGATGGGGCTGTAGCCGCTCGTGATCATCACCGCGCAGACGGCGCCGCCCAGCGGAAAGCTGCCGTCCACCGTCAGGTCAGGAAAGCGCAGCAGGCGAAAGGAGATGAACACACCGAGCGCGACCAGCGCAAAGATCAGGCCGATCTCGATGGCTCCCAAAAATGAAAATAAGGTCATGGATTTTTCTTATCTAAGAGGTGGCTAGATAAAACAAGCCCCGCTTCTGGCGGGGCTGCATCTTGTCATCGCCTGCGCTGCACGGTCAGCACGGCAGCAGGCAATGTGGCATTACTGAACCACCTTGGCGGCCGACTTGACCAGCTCGTCGCTCAGTTTGATGCCTTGCTTCTCGGCAGCGCCGGGGTTCACGAACAGCTCCATCTTGGTCGAGACTTCGGTCTTGATGTCGCCGGGCTTTTCGCCCTTGAGGATGCGCGCCACCATGCGGCCGGTCTGCTCGCCCAGGTCACGGTAGTTGATGCCCATGGCGGCCACTGCGCCACGTGCCACCGAGTCGGTGTCCGATGCCACCAGCGGCAGCTTGGAATCCTGGCCAACCTTGACCAGGGCTTCGTACGAGGACACGACGTTGTTGTCGGTGTTGGTGTAGATCACATCGACCTTGCCAACCAGCGAACGGGCGGCGCTGGAGACGTCCACCGAGCGCGGTGCAGCGGCTTCCACCAGGGTCATTCCCATCTTGGGCAGCAGCTCCTTCAGCTCTTTCACGACCACGGCCGAGTTGGCTTCGCCCGGGTTGTAGACCATGCCCACGCGCTTGGCGTTGGGCACGACCTTCTTGACCAGCTCCATCTGCTTGTCCAGCGCCAGCAGGTCGGACACACCGGTCACATTGTTCTTGGATGGCTCCCAGCTGGGCACCAGCTTGGCAGCAACGGGGTCGGTCACGGCGGAGAACACCACGGGCACGGTCTTGGTGGCGGCGACGACGGCCTGTGCCGAAGGCGTGGCGATGGCCACGATGGCATCGGGCTTGTCACCCACGAACTTGCGGGCGATCTGCGCGGCGGTGCCAGGATTGCCCTGGGCGCTTTGGTATTGCCACTTCAGGTTCTTGCCCTCTTCAAAGCCTTCGGTCTTCAGAGCGGCCTTGACACCGTCGCGCACCGCATCCAGTGCAGGGTGCTCAACGATGGCGGTCACGGCAACCGATTTCTGATCGGCGGCCTGCGCCGGCGCGATTGCAGCAATTGCCAGTGCCACTGCGCCCAGAGGCGCCCATGCCAGTTTCTTCATTCGTGTATCTCCGCCAGGGTGTGTTGATATTCGTAGCTGCAGCGCCCCGCGTTGCAAGCAAGTGGCAGCAGTCTACACCCCTGTTAACGGGTGATGATGGTTTTTGAACTCAGGGAGAGCCCTAGTTGCGACGATGCGGAAAAAATGAATGCTTGCAGGCGCAGTTGGACTTGATGTGGAAATAAAAGTGCTTGAAGTTGATTTTTAGCGCTGAAAAAATGCAATGTTCCTGGTTTTTTGCATGGGTGGCGCAGTAAACATGCATGGCCAAAGGTGCTGGCAGACGGCTACTTCTCGCCCTCGAGGCTGGACCAGACGAGGTTGCCCATGTCGGGGTAGTTGCGTTTGGCTAACTGCGTGAGGGCCCGGCGCAGCGGCTCCGGGATGGTGGGCGAGCGGGAGAGCACGAAATAGGAGCCCGTTCCAGGCCCCTTGACGAGCGCCCATTGGTAGTTGGCGTCGATGGCAAAGGTGCGGTAGTCGACGCTCAGCAGGTTGCCAAAGCGGTTGATGCGGAAGGTGACGGGCGGGTCGATCCTGTGGCCACTGGGGAAGGTGCTGCCATTCTTGTCCAGCGGCTCCATGTAATCCTCGACCCGTTTCCACTGGTTGGACAGCGGCAGGTAGTAGGTGTAGATGACACGCACGGCTCCGTCGTAGCGCAGCAGCATTTCGTAGCGTTCCCGGGTACGAAGCTCATTGCTGGGTATCTCGGTCTTGCCCACCTTGTACCAGAGGCCCATGTAGCGCTCGGCGCTGTAGCGGGTGGCCAGCTCCAGGATCACTGCACTGGGCGGCGCAGTGGTCGCTGCGGGGGGCGCGGCCGTTGCGGCCCGTGTCGCCTGCGCCGATGCAATTTCGGGCGCAGCCAGCATGAGCGCACCGCATACAAAACTGTACAGGGAGCGCTTGGCGTGGGTAGCACTGAAACCGAGAAGCATTGGCATGTGCCTTATTCTGGTGCGCGAGCGGGCACTGTCTTGTCGGTAAATGTCGGTATTGCCGCAGAACCCCATGGCAGGCTAGGTAAAGACTGCCGTGGGGCAGCAGGGGGGGCTGCGGAAGGGCGCAATGCCGCCAATGCAGCCGGGTGGATGCGAAAAAAATGGCCGTTGCCGGCCATGGGGAAAGGGTGAGACGGGCCTACATGCCCGAGTAGTTCGGGCCGCCGCCACCTTCCGGTGTTACCCACACGATGTTCTGAGTCGGGTCCTTGATGTCGCAGGTCTTGCAGTGCACGCAGTTCTGCGCATTGATCTGCAGGCGCTGGGCCGAGCCGCCTTTTTCCTCGTCGGCCACAAACTCGTACACGCCCGCTGGGCAGTAGCGCTGCTCGGGGCCCGCAAACTTGGCGAGGTTCACGTTGACGGGGATGGAGGCGTCCTTGAGCGTCAGGTGCGCGGGCTGGTTTTCCGCATGGTTGGTGTTGCTGATGAACACGCTGGAGAGGCGGTCAAAGGTCAGCTTGCCATCGGGCTTGGGGTATTCGATGGGCTGGCATTCCGACGCGGGCTTGAGGTAGGCGTGGTCGGGCTTGTCGCGGTGCAGAGTCCAGGGAATATTGCCGCGCAGCACGAACTGTTCGAGCCCGTTCATGACCGATGCCGTCACCAGCCCCTTCTTGAACCAGCTCTTGAAGTTGCGGCTCTTGTTCAGCTCTTCATACAGCCAGCTCTTTTCGAATGCGGCAGGGTAGGCGCTCAACTCGTCGCCCTGGCGGCCAGCCACGATGGCGTCGTAGGCCGCCTCGGCGGCCAGCATGCCGGTCTTGATGGCGGCGTGGCTGCCCTTGATGCGGCTCACGTTCAGAAAGCCTGCATCGCAACCCACCAGCGCGCCGCCCGGGAACACGGTCTTGGGCAGGCTCATCAGGCCACCTGCGGTGATGGCGCGGGCGCCGTAGCCAATGCGCTTGGCAGGCTTGATGCCCTTGGCCTCGTCCCCTTCCAGGTAGTAGCGGATGTTGGGGTGGGTCTTCCAGCGCTGCATCTCTTCAAAGGGCGAGAGATAGGGGTTGGAATAATCGAGGCCGGTGATGAAGCCGAGTGTGACCTTGTTGTCGTCCAGGTGGTAGAGGAAGGCGCCACCATAGGTGTCGTTGTTCATCGGCCAGCCGGCGGTGTGCATGACAAAGCCCGGCTGGTGGCGTTGGGGATCGATTTCCCACAGCTCCTTGACGCCGATGCCGTAGGTCTGCGGATCCTTGCCCGCATCCAGCTGGTATTTGGCAATCAGCTGCTTGCCCAGATTGCCACGCGCGCCTTCGGCAAAGATGGTGTATTTGCCGTGCAGTTCCATGCCGAGCTGGAAGTCATCGGTCGGGTTGCCGTCCTTGCCCACGCCCATGTTGCCGGTGGCCACACCCTTGACGGAGCCGTCTTCGTTGTAGATCACCTCGGCGGCAGCAAAGCCTGGGAAGATTTCCACGCCCAGGGCTTCGGCCTGGTCGGCCAGCCACTTGACGACATAGCCCAGTTGCACGATGTAGTTGCCTTCGTTGTGAAAGCAGGGAGGCAGCAGCCAGTTGGGGGTGCGCAGGCCCGATTTCTCGGTGAGGAAGATCATGGCGTCTTCCGTCACGGGTTGCGTGAGCGGGGCGCCTTTTTCCTTCCAGTCGGGGATGAGTTCGGTGAGGGCGCGTGGGTCCATGATGGCGCCCGAGAGCGTATGCGCGCCGGGCTCGGAGCCTTTTTCCAGCACCACGACGGAAACGTCCGTGCCTTTTTCCGCAGCCAGCTGCTTCAAACGGATGGCCGTGGCCAGACCGCCGGGGCCGCCGCCCACGATGACGACGTCGTACTCCATCGACTCGCGGGGGCCAAATTGGGCCAGTATTTCTTCGTTGGTCATCGGGGCTCCGTATCGGTAATTCTTGAAAAAGGCTCAGGCAAATCACACTGCCATGTCTTGCGCGCATGGTGTCCTGCAATGCCAAGGATTTTATGTGTATGTTGCAGTGCGGTAACTGCTTGGTTCCTAGGGTTAGCCCTAGATTATTGCGGTAAATGCCTGCCAGCACTCTGTTTTTATGAGATGGAGGGTTCGCGTGCCTGAAAGTCGGCGACACCCTGCGTTGCTGCGGTGCAGCAGCAGACCTGGGCAGATCGTAAACAGGTTCTAAGATGGCGGGCATGAAAATCCTGCTGCCTGATCACAAACGCTGGGTGTACGACTCTCCCATGGATGTCCGCTGGGGAGACATGGACTGCCTCGGCCACGTCAACAACACCGTGTACTTTCGCTACATGGAGAGCGCCCGGGTCGAGTGGCTGCGCTCCACGCGCGAGACGCCGCACGACGGCAACCAGGGGCCGGTGGTCGTCAACTGTTTCTGCAACTACCTGCGCCAGATCGAGTATCCGGCGCAGCTGGTGGTGAAGATGTCTGTGAGCGACCCGGCCCGCACGGCATTCGAGACCTGGTACGAGATCGAGAAGGCAGGCGAGCCCGGCGTGGTGTATGCCAATGGCGGCGCCACGGTGATCTGGGTGGATTTTGACCGCCAGAAGGCCGTCGATCTGCCCGCGTGGATGCGGGCGATGGTGGATGGCTGACGGCAGATTTGCTATTGAATAGATAGCTTCTAGCGCTTGATGTTTATGCGCTGGCGGCTGTTTTTCATCGAAAGCACTGACGAATCATTGGTCGATGATCCGTCGCGCAAAGTGCTCCAGGTAGTCCATCAGCTGGTTGGAGCCCGCGACGGCTGCCGCCTCGTTGCCTGATGAAATGCCCTGCGCAAACGCCAGGTGGGCACGGGCGCCTTCCATCAGATCGCCTGCGTGCTGGTACGCGTACCAGAAGCGGCGGCATTGCACGATGAGTGGCACCACACAGTTGACGGCAGGCAGATTGCGGCTGGCCAGGTGGCTGATGGTGTCGAGTTCATGGTCGGCGCGCATGTAGTCGTCGATGCGGCCACGCTCTGCCGCATCGTGCATGCGGGCTGCGCAGCGCACGATTTCTTCTCGCTGGTGGGTGGTGGCCCGGCGTGCGGCGCAGGCTGCAATCAGCTGGTCCAGCACGCGGCGGGTGGCCACGATGTCCAGGTGGCCCGCCAGGTCGATGCCCGACACCAGAAGGCCGCGCCGGGGCTGCGGCTCGATCAGCCCAATGGACACCATCCGCAGCAAGGCCTCGCGCACGGGTGTGCGCCCCAGCCCCGTGCGCTCGGCGATTTCGGCTTCAACCACCGGGCTGCCCGGCTGAAGCTCCAGCGTGCAGATCAGGGCCTCAATGGCGTCATAGGCCATATCGGCAGCCCGGCGCTTGGGGGGAGGGAGAGGCTTGGTTTGGACGGTGCGTGGGCTCATGGGGTACGGAAAGAATGCCTGCCAGACGGTGAGGCCATCAGCGTCAAACAACGAATCGGATGCCGCGCAGCAAAGTCTACAGCCTAATTCCCCAGGCAAACGGATCACCATCCTCTATCAACAAGTGTGCGTCTGCGCTGAGGTGGGCGCGCCCCCGGATGGTGGGCAGCACCTGGCCTTCGGCGCCTGGCTGGTAGCTGGCGTCGAACACGCTGCCGATCACGCTCGCCTGGCGCCACACGGCGCCCGGTGCGAGCTTGCCGTCTGCCGCCAGGCAGGCCAGCTTGGCGCTGGTGCCGGTGCCGCAGGGAGAGCGGTCATAGGCCTTGCCGGGGCACAGCACAAAGCTGCGGCTGTCGGCGCTGTCGTCTGGTGCAAACAGCTCGATGTGGTCGATCTCGCCGCCATCATCGCCGCGTATGCCTTGCGCCTCCAGCGCCTGGCGCACAGCCCAGGTGTAGTCGGTCAGGGCGTCCAGGTTGTCGCTTTGCACGCGCGGGCCGTGGTCGTTGATGAGAAAGAACCAGTTGCCACCCCAGGCAATGTCGCCGGTGACGGCTCCGATGCCGGGCACCTGCACCGTCAGGTGGTGGCGGTAGCGTCGGGACGGCACGTTGTGCACGCTCACGCTGCCGTCTTCGTGCAGGTGTGCGGAGATATTGCCGACGGGGGTCTCAATGGTGTGCTCGCCGGGGCCAATGCGGCCCAGGTAGGCGAGCGACGCCACGAGGCCGATGGTGCCGTGGCCGCACATGCCCAGGTAGCCGCTGTTGTTGAAGAAGATCACGCCCGCTGCATGCGCCGGGTTGACCGGCGCGCACAGCAGGGCCCCCACCACCACGTCGCTGCCGCGCGGCTCCAGCACGGTGGCGGCACGCCAATCGTCGTGGCGCTCGGCCAGCAGGGCGCGGCGCTCGGCCATGCTGCCCGTTCCCAGGTCAGGAAAGCCATCGATCACCAGGCGGGTGGGCTCGCCACCGGTATGGCTGTCGATGATATGGATTTTGTGCATGGCAGAAAGCTCCGAGGGTGGCTGAAAAAGGGGGCGAAAAATACTCAGGCGAAACGCGCCGCGCTGAAGGACGCCAGGGCGAGCGGCGGCGTGCGCTGGCAGGCCAGATCGGCCACCAGGCGGGCCGTACCCGCCGATTGCGTGAGGCCCAGGTGTCCATGGCCAAAGGCGTAGACGACGTTGGGGGTGGCGCGCGCGGTGCCGATAACGGGCAGGCTGTCGGGCATCGATGGGCGAAAGCCCATCCACTGTGTGCCGCCCTGGGTATCGAGCTGCGGCAGAAAGCGCTGGGCCTTGGCCAGCATGGCGCGGGAGCGCTCGAAGTTGGGCGGCAGTGCCAGACCACCCAGTTCCACGGCGCCGCCTACGCGAATGCCATCGGCCAGCGGCGTCACGACAAAGGCGTGGTCGTTGAAGTAGAGCTGTCGCTGCAGTGCAAAGCCTTGCAGCGGCAAGGTGGTGTTGTAGCCGCGCTCGGTATCGAGCGGTACCACATCGCCCAGGCTGGCTGCGAGCGGTTTGCTCCAGGCGCCGCAGGCCACCACCACCGTGCGCGCCTGCAGTACACGGCCATCGGCCAAATGCACCTGGGCGCCTGCGGGCGTGGTGGACAGCGCCCGCGCCTCGCCCGTGGTCAGCACTGCCCCGGCTTGCAGAGCCAGTTGCGCAATCGCTTCCGTCAGTTGCCTGGGGTTGCCGACCTGCGTGCCCTCGGGGGTGAACATGCCGTGCTGAAACTGCGGTGCCAGGCCGGGTTGCAGGCGGTCGATGTCGGCACGGCCCACGCGGTGAAAACGGGCCCCCGCCTGTGCGCGGTTGTCCCAGTCCTTCTGCGCGGCCTGCAGGCTCGCTTCGGTGTCGTACAGATCAAGCGTTCCCACCTGCCGGAAATGCGACTGCAGCGCGCGCTCGCACATCACCTGCTGCATCTCCGTTTTGGCCAGATGCATCAGCTGTGTTTGCGCCGCGAGCGACTGTGCATAGGCCTGCGGCCTGCTGGCCCGCCAGAAGCGCCACAGCCAGGGCGTGATCTGCGCCAGATAGGCGGGGCGGATGCTGAGCGGCCCGAGCGGATCGAGCAGCCAGCCCGGAACCTTGCGAAAGACGCCGGGCGCGGCCATGGGGCTGACTTCGGGAAAGGCCAGAATGCCGGCGTTGCCCTGGCTGGCGCCGTGCGCGATCTGCTGCTGCTCCAGCAGCGTGACCGAGCGGCCCTCGCGCTGCAGGTACCAGGCCGACATGGCGCCGATGATGCCGGCCCCGATCACGATGACATCGCAGGAGGTGCTTGCTTGCATGGAGGGCATTGTCAATCAGAAAGGGCGGGTGCTGCGGCCATGGCGGGCTGCTTCATAGCGAGGCTCCCACCTTGCGCAGCTCGGCAATGGCAGGTGCCTTGGGCAGCCAGATCTTGTCGTAATCGCGGGCGAGGGCGGCGACGTCCAGCGAAGGCTCGCTGCGCATCGGGAAATTGGTGGCCTTGAACTTGTCGATCAGCCCCAGCTCGGTGGTGACGATGTCCTTGATCTGCGCATCGAGGGACTGGCGCACCAGCTCGCGGATCAGCTCCTTGTCCTTGTTGTCGAGCTTGGCCCAGATGCGGCCGGACACCAGTGGCGCAAACGGCATGAACAGCGCGTTCATCTGCAGCATGCCTTTGGCGACCTTGTCGTAGCGCTGGTTCCACGACAGTTCAATGTCGGCCTCCAGCCCGTCGACCTGGCCGTTGGCCATGGCATCAAACACCTGGGGCGTTGGAATGGGGGTGGGCGCTGCGCCCAGTTGTTGGTAGAAATCGCGGTAGGCGGGCGTCGGGTTGATGCGCAGCTTCATGCCTTTGATATCTTTGACGCCCGTGATGTCCTTGGTGGCAAACACCACCCGCATGCCGGTAATGCCCCAGCCCAGGCCAATGGTGCCGGTCTCCTTGGGCAGCACCTCCAGCAGCTTGAGGGCGGCGTCGTGGCGCACGAGCTTGGCGACATCGGTGGTGGAGCGCACCAGGTAGGGCGCATTGATGGCGGCGATGGTGGAGACGCGCGAGCCCAGCTCGGCGGCCTGTATCCAGCCCATGTCCAGCGCGCCGGTCTGCATCTGCTGCATCATGGCCGCTTCGTTGCCCAACTGGCCGGAATGGAAGACGACAGCCGAGAGGCGACCGTTGGTCTCTTTCTTCAATAGCTCCCCAAAAGCGAGGGCAGCACGGTTCCAGGAGTGGCCGCCCGGCGTGATCAGGCCCAGCCGGAACTCCTTGGCCTGGGCACGGGCCTGGCCGATGAAGGCGGGGGCTGCCAGTGCAGCGCTGCATTGCAGAAAACGGCGGCGTGAATGGGTCATGGAAAACACCTTTCGAGGAGTTGCGGTTACTTGATCAAGGCCAGGGAGAGCTGCGGAAACAGCGACAGCAGCACCAGTGCGATGCAGCAGATCAGAAAGAACGGCAAGGTGACCAGAAACATCTTGCCCGGCTTGGCGCCGGTGACGGCGGCGGCCACGAAGAAGGACAGGCCCACGGGCGGCGACATCAGGCCGAGCACCAGGTTCACCACCACCACCACGCCGAAGTGACGCGGATCAATGTGGTAGATCTCGGTGGCAATGGGCAGCAGGATGGGCACGGTCATGATGAGCCCGGGAATACCGTCGATCACCGTGCCGATGACCAGCAGAATCACATTGGTGAGCAGCAAAAAGCTCACCGGATCCTTGGCGACGGTCTGAATCCATGCAGCCGCTGCCTGCGGCACCTTGCCGTAGATGAGCAGCCACGAAAACACGGCTGCCGCCGCCACCAGAAACAGCACAATGGCCGAATACACGGCAGAGCGCAGCAGAATCTGCGGCAGCATGGCAAAGCGGAATTCCCGCGTCACGAACTTGCCCACCAGGGCCGACACCAGTGCGCCAACGGCCGCTGATTCGGTCGGGTTGGCAACGCCGGCCAGAATGGAGCCGACGATGACGATGGGGATGAGCAGGGTGGGAGAGGCCTGCACGATGGTGCGGGCACGCTCGCGCAGGGTTTTGCGCTCGCTGCGCGGGTAGTTGTAGATGAAGCCCATGCAGGCGATCACCAGGAAGAACAGCAGCGTCAGCAAAATGCCGGGCAGGATGCCTGCCATCAGCATGTCGCCCACGGCCACCTGGGCGAGCACGCTGTACACCACAAACATCACCGAAGGCGGAATGATCGGGCCCAGCATGCCGCCATAGACGGTGACGCCTGCGGCAAAGGTCTTGTCGTAGCCCTGGCGCTCCATCTCGGGAACCATGATCTTGCTCATGATGGCGACCTGCGCGGTCGCCGAGCCGATGATGGATGCCAGCATCATGTTGGCCAGAATGTTGACGTAGGCCAGCCCCCCGCGCACCGAACCGACAAAGCCCATCGCCAGGCTGACCAGGCGCCGGGTGATGCCCCCGCTGCTCATGATCTCGCCGATCAGGATGAACAGGGGAATGGCGATGAGGCCGTAGCTGTCCACGCCACCGAACATTTGCGTGGGAAAGGACTGGAAGAGGACGGTGGCGTCGGTGTCGACGATATAGACAATGCCCGCCAGGCACAGGCACACGCCAATGGGCACGCCCAAAAGCATGATGGCAAGAAAGAAGATGCTGGTGATCATGGTGTGCGGCCGGGCGATTAGTTGACGGTTTCTTCTGCATTGCCCAGGTCGAACCCCTGGATGGTGGCGCGCGGCACCACGCCCATGTCTTCGGCCAGGTTGGCTGCGGCATGCACCGTAAAGCTCACGGCAAACAGCGCCACCACGATCTGTACCACCCAGGTGGGCCAGTTCAGGGTCTGCGTGCGCTCGGTGTAGAGAAAGTTGAAGCTTTCGGCGGCATAGGCCTTGGCATCAAAGCCGAAACTGGCGATGCCCACCGGGTCCAGCCAGACCCAGCACATGGCGATCATGGCCAGGCCAAAGAGCAGCACGCATAGCGTGGCCGCCATCTTGAGCCAGCGCGCAGCGCGCTCGCCCACGGCATCGGTCAGCAAGGTTACGGCAAAGTCCAGCCGCAGCCGGGTCATGGCCGATGCACCGATGAAACACAGCCATACCACCAGATACACCGCCGCCTCGTCCACCCAGTAGATCGGCATGCCGCTGTAGCGGGTGGCGACGTTCAGCAGAATCAGCGCCGCAATCAACCCCATGAGCCCGGACAGCGCCCAGCGCTCCAGGCCCAGGATGGCGGCAGAGGCCCGCTGCAGGCCACGGGCCCACAGCGGGCCCGCCAGTGCTTCGTTGCCTGTATGTTCTTGTGAAGGCATGGCGGGCTGCCGGTTCAGTCGACCGAGCGGTACTGGGCCGGACGGGTGGCCAGGGCCTTGTTCACGATGCGGGTGATGAACTCGCGCTCTTCGCCCACCACGGGCATGCGCGGCAGGCGCATGTGCTCGCTGCCCGTGCCCGCCAGCACGTCGATCAGCTTGAGGTTTTGCACCAGCTTGTTCGAGACATCCAGGTGCAGCATCGGCGTCATCCACTGGTAGAGCTTGAGGGCTTCGTCAAACTTCTTGGCCTTCATCAAGTCGTAGAGCGCCACCGTCTCGCGCGGAAAGGTGCAGCCCACGCCGGCGAGCAGGCCGTCAGCGCCCAGCGCCAGGGCTTCGTAGGCGAGGTCATCCACACCGCAGAACAGCTGGTAGCGGTCGCCCACGGTGTTGCGCAGGTCGGTGATGCGGCGGATATCGCCGGTGCTTTCCTTGATGGCGGCAATGTGCGGGTTGTCTGCCAGCTCGACAAAGTGCTCGGGTTTCAGGTCTACGCGGTAGGCGACCGGGTTGTTGTAGACCATGATGGGTTTTTGGGCCGCATTGGCCATGGCGCGCACATTGGCCATCGCCTCGCGGGAGTCGGCCACATAGATCACCGATGGCATGACCATGAAGCCTGCCACGCCCAGCTTGTTGGCCCCGTCGATATAGCGCAGCGCCTCGCGGGTGCTGGTTTCCGACACATTGGCCAGCACCGGAACGCGGCCACCCGATGCGTCGAGGGCGATTTTCGCCACTTCCAGCTTCTCTTCCAGCGACAGGGTGCTGGCCTCGCCCAGCGATCCGCAGGTCACGACGCCATGGATGCCATTGCGGATCTGGAAATCGATATGGCGAGCCGTGCCTTCGGCATCGATGCTTTCGTCAGCGTGGAACTTGGTGGTGACGGCAGGGAAAATGCCTTGCCAGCGTGGATTGCTCATGCGTGTGCTCCTGATGTAGATGCGGATCGCCCGGTTGAAGTTGTTAAATATATTAATGAGATATTTAAAATATCCTTTAGGTATTTTCGAGCACAGGAAAAGCACGCTAGGCGGCTGGCGCAATTGGGTGTAATGGGGTGGGGCGCACGGCGAGAGTGCCTGTACAAACCGGGCTTGCCAACCCATGCAGCGGGAATGCCGTACGCGGAAACGCTACGGGGAGGGTTACGCCCGCACCCGTATTCGCCCCTGCGGGGCCTTTGGAAGGAAGGTGTTGCAGCAGCCGGTCACGGGTTGCCTGGCACCGTGGCCGTCAACGCGCCGAGCCTGGTACTTTTGCAGGAACCTTTGCAGGAGGGGCCTGCCAGCGCGCTACAAACCAGAAATAAAAGCCTGCACCTGAAAAAATGGCCGCCAATACGCCCAGCAGCATTTGCATGTCGGGATGGTCGGCGTAGGGGCCCCAGACCAGGCGGGCCAGCAGAACGAGCACCACGATGGCGGAGATCACCGCGCAGCGCCGGTTGCGGGCCAGCACCTTGCGCTCTGCCTGGGCGATGAACTGCGCGGCGTGCTCGCCGCTGAAGCCCGCGGCCTCCAGCTTGGCCAGCAGGTCTTCACGCGACTTGCCTTTGCGGATATCGCGGGCAAGCAAAAAGCGCAGGATGGAGTTGGATGCAGAACCGGCCATGGCAGTGAGAAAAACGCTGAAAAAGGGATGCCCGGCTTGTTATGGATTTGTGCTTGGGCGTTGCAGGGATTGCCATTGTGCCTGCAGCGCAAGGCGCGGGTGCTCACCAGGGCTGCTCTATGTTCGCATTCTGGCATTTCTCGACTCAAGGGTTTGTTCTTATATTGGTATAAATGACTAAAATAAAAGCTAAATTGACTATATAAAACAAATAATATGACGTTTTAACATGTTCATATTGACATGAGTTGCTTGTAACATTTCTCCATCCAGATTGCGGATTCAAGGAGAAAAATCATGGGCGACAAAGCCAAGAAAAAGCTGGGAAAAGCCAACCCATCCACTGCCATTTCGCCGGGCGCGGCAGGGAGTGCTGAAGTGAAGAAAGTCACCATTCTGGGCGCCGGAAAAATCGGTTTTGCCATGGCAGTGCTGCTGCAGGCCGCTGGCGGCTACCAGCTGCGCATGGCGGACCAGTCCAAGGCCCAGCTCAAGGCTGTCGCGGCGCTGGGCGTGGAGACAGTGCACATCGGCAAGGGAGACGACCTGGCCGTGGCGATGCAGGGGCAGTTTGCCGTGCTCAACGCCTTGCCTTTCCACATGGCAATCGAAGTGGCCACTCTGGCAGCCAAGCTGGGCGTGCACTATTTCGATCTGACCGAAGACGTGCAGTCCACCCACGCAATCCGCAAGCTCGCGGCCAAGGCTGGCAGCGTGCTGATGCCGCAATGCGGCCTGGCGCCGGGCTTCATCGGCATCGTGGGCAACGACGTGGCCCAGCACTTTGACGAGTTGCATGACCTGAAGATGCGCGTGGGCGCATTGCCACGCTACCCGCAGGGCACCTTGCGCTACAACCTGACCTGGAGCACCGAGGGCCTGATCAACGAATACATCAACCCCTGTGAGGCCCTGGTGGACGGCGAGCCGCTGACCGTGCATGCGCTCGAAGGCCTGGAGACCTTTGCGCTCGACGGCATCGAGTACGAGGCCTTCAACACCAGCGGCGGCCTGGGCACCCTGACTGAAACCTGGGCCGGCAAGGCCCGCAATGTGGATTACAAGTCGATCCGCTACCCGGGCCACTGCGCCATTCTGAAACTGTTGCTCAACGAGCTGAAGCTGCGCGACCAGCGCGAGCTGCTCAACAAGATCTTTGACAGCGCCATTCCTGCCACGCGCCAGGATGTGATCGTGATCTTTGCCAGCGCCACGGGCAGCAAGAGCGGGCGCCTGATGCAGGAATCCTATTCCGCCCGCATCGTGGGCACCACGGTGGCTGGCCACGCGCTCACCGCCATCCAGCTGACCACGGCCGCAGGCATCTGCTGCGCGCTTGATCTGGTGGCGGGCAAGGTGCTGCCGCAAAAGGGCTTCATCGGCCAGGAATCCATCCGGTTTGCGGACTTCATCGCCAACCGCTTTGGCCAGTACTACCGTGCGCAGGATCTGAACGCGGCACTGGCGGCATAACACCACTCTCTCCCAGGGAGCTGCCCGCGCTTGCATGGCAAGTGCGGGCAGTTTTTCTTTTGGGTCGCAAGCGCTATTCGGGCATGGTGGCTGTGGTGAGGAGGGCCAGGGCCTGTGCCATAGGCGCATCCGTCTCAGTCGTGACATATATCAAGAAATGTTGCGCCTAAGACAAACGCGCATTGCCTAGTTGGAATGTCCACGGTAGATTCCGTGCGCTTTATGACCAATTGTCAGTCGTGTAAGACTATGATTCAAGCTTGGCTGGCAGAACGCAGTTTTCGCACTTGCAGGGTGCGCGGCGCTTTGGCGACCTGCGGAACTTCATCGAGGGAAAGGTTTTATGGTGGATCACAACAAACAGGCTCATGCATCGGTGGCGACACAGGCACTGGCACCGCTTGCCCATCCAACACGGCGTCAACTGCTGGCCACGCTGGGCGCCGCCGCTGGTGCAGGCGTTGCCAGCTGGCTGCCCGCCGGTGCGCAGGCTGCAACCACCACCTTGCAATGTGCGGGTGCCTATACCGACACCTTGTTCCATACCCAGAACCTGCAGCAGTTTGCCAAGCAGGCCGGTGAGGCCAGCAAGGGGGCGTTGCAGATCAATGTGGTCACCAATGCCAAGCTGATGCCGATGACCGAGGTCATGCCCGCTCTCAGCAAGGGCGATCTGGCCATTGGCGAGATCTTCATGTCCAACTTCGCGCAGCAGTACCCGCTGCTGGGCATTGATTCCTTGCCCTTCATCGTGCGCAGCTTTGACGATGCCAAGCGCCTGTGGGAGGCCACGCGCCAGCCGATCGAGGCCCTGCTGCAAAAACAGGGCATTCGCGTGCTCTACACCGCGCCGTGGCCCGGCCAGGGGCTGTTTGCCCGTGCGCCAGTCAACAAGCTCGAAGACGTGAAGGGCCAGAAGTTCCGCGTCAACAACGATGCCACCAAGTTCATTGCCCAGGTCGCGGGTGCCACGCCGGTGGACACGGCAGCCAACAACCTGGCCAAGGCAATCCAGGGCGGACAGGTCGATGTGATGGTGACATCGAGCACCACCGGCGTGGACAGCCAGTCGTGGAACGCCATGGGTATTTTTGTGGACATGCGCGCCTGGATTCCCAAGAACCTGATCCTGATGAGCGAAAAGCACTGGGCCAAGCTGCCCGAGGACGCGAAAAAGGCTCTGGAGACAGCCTCCAAGCAGGCCGAGGCGCGTGGCTGGCAACTGGCGCGCGACGCGGACGATGCCGCCCAGCGCGTGCTGGTGGAGCACGGCACCAAGATCAGCCAGCCTAGCTATGAGCTGCGTCGTACGCTCGATCTGATGGGCGAGAAGTTTGCCCGCGAATGGTCGAGCAAGGCAGGGGTGGAGGGCGCGAGCGCGCTGATCACCTATTACTTCCCCACCAGCAAGAGCTGATGCCGGCCAGGCGGGCCGCGCTTTGCCGTGCCTGCGGGTGAAGACACAGCGATTTTCCTAAAAAAAAGCTGCCTGCGCTTATCAGAAAAGCGCAGGCAGCTATTTATTTTGTAGCAATCATCCTCTGTTGTCCTCTGTTGTCCTCTGTTGTCCTCTGTTGTCCTCTGTTCCCGATGTTCTCGTCTGGTGACCGATAGAGGGCGGGTAACGCAGCCGGCTTACTTGGCGTACATCGCCGCGATCTCGGCCGCGTACTTCTGCATCAGTTGCGGGCGGCGCAGCTTCAGCGTCGGGGTCATCAGGCCGTTGTCCACGGTCCAGGGCTCGGCCACCAGGTACACGGCACGAGGCACTGCATATTTGGCAAAGCCGTGGCACAGGTTTTCGATGCGCTGGAGCACTGCCTTGCGCACGGCAGGGGCCTGCAGGCTCACGCTGTTGTCCGGGTCGAGGCCATGGCTTGCGGCCAGCAGCTTCCATTCTTCGCGGTTGACCACGGCCACGCAGGCAATGAAGGGCTGGTGCTCGCCCACCACCATGGTCTGCTCAAACAGCGGATCGGCGCACAGTGCCTGCTCGATGTCGCCGGGCGGCACCTTCTCGCCGGTGGCGGTCACGATGATTTCCTTGATGCGGCCGACAATGCGCACCTCTCCATCGATGATCTCGGCCTGGTCGCCGGTTTTCAGCCAGCCATCATCGGTAAACGCCTTTTGCGTGTCTTCGGGGCGGTTCCAATAGCCCACCATCACATTGGGGCCGCGCGCCTGCAGCTCCTTGTTCTCGCCGATGCGCACTTCCATGCCTGCGAGCGGCTTGCCCACGGTGGAGGGGTCATTGTGCTCCAGCGAGTTGGCGGTCAGCACCGGAGAGGTTTCGGTCATCCCGAAGCCTTGCACCAGTTGCAGCCCCAGGCCCAGGAAACTGTGCGACACGACGGGCGGAATGGCTGCGCCACCAGTGACGGCGATGCGCAGGCGCCCGCCAAACAGATCCAGAATAGGCTGCGCCACACGCTTTTGCAGAAAGCTCCAGGGCAAAAGGCGCGCCAGGCCACCCTGGGGTGCATCCTTGTTGGCAAGGCCATGGGCTTCGCAGTGACGCGCCCAGCCTTTGGAGCAGGCCGCAGCAAACAGCGCGCGCTTGAAGGCAGAGCCGGCCAGCTTTTCCTGGATCTTGGCGTAGATGCGCTCGTAGATACGCGGCACCGACACGAGGATGGTGGGCCGCACGGCCAGCATGTCCTCGGCCAGTTGTGCCACCGAGCGCGCATAGACCACGGTGCTGGCCACGGCCATGGGCAGGTAATAGCCACAGGTGCGCTCAAAGGTGTGGGAGACGGGCAGGAAGGACAGGAACACATCGTCCTGTGTGGGCACCACGCGGCCAAGAACGGCCTTCACGTCACTCATCACATTGCGGTGGCTCAGCATCACGCCCTTGGGTTTGCCAGTGGTGCCGCTGGTGTACACGATGGCAGCCAAATCTTCGGCCTGGGGCTGAGAGGCGGCTGCTACAGCGGAAACTGCCGGTGCCTGCAGCCATTCCTGCAAGCGAACAATGCGAACGGCGCCTGCCTCACTTGCGCCAGAAGCTCCTGTTTCGATAGCGGGCTGGTTGGGGTCATCCACCACCACACAGCGCAGGGCTGGCAGCGGAGTGCCGGTGGCGGCAATCTTCTGCCAGGCTTCGAGCCGGTTGACGAGCAGCAGCGAAGCGCCTGCGTCGGCCAGGATGAAGGCGATATTGCCGGCGTTGTCGTTGGCATGCAGCGGCACGGTCACGCAGCCCTGGGCGAGGCCCGCCTGGTCAATGCAGATGGCATGCACGCTGTGGGTGAGCAGGGTGGCGATGCGGGCGCCGCGTTCGAGCTGCAGATTGCCGATGGCGCTTGACCATGTAGCAACGGCCTGTTGCATGCCGCTCCAACTGAAGGACTGCCATTGGTTGCTGGGTGCATCGAACCATCGGTAGGCCTCGCGGGCCGGGGTGGTGTTGCAGCGGTACTGAAAAAGCGCGGGCAGGGTGTCAATGGTGCGCAGATCGGGCATCTGGCCTTGGCTCGTCGTCATGTTCTTCCATTCTCCTCATGGCAATCATCGCATCGATTGGCACTTGTTTTGGCCAGCGGGGGCAGTGAACGATCGTAAACACGCTCTTGCGGCCCACCGGTGTGCGATGGGCGCGATTGTGGATGCGCGTTGCGGCCGGTGCGCTTTTTCGTGGCAGGGTGTACGAAAGAGGCCAGTGAGGTATCTTCAATCGATACTTTTTTGGCAAAACGCCTCAAAAGTCATAGAAAAACCCACGCCAGAAGCGCGATTGCAATCCCGATGGCCATTGCCAGCGGCAGGCCACTGATGGCGCTGCTATGGCCGCCTTGGCCGTTTTGGCTGCCTTGGTCGCTTCGGTCGCGGGATGCCAGCACCGGCAGGGCCTGCGCAGTGTCGGCAACTGGCGCGGGGGAGGGTGCGGTCGCCGCAGTTGCCATCGCGCTGCGGTCCAGCCGCGCCAGATCTTCCTCGTCCATCGGGATGGCGCGCTCCCATTCCTCCACGGCGCGGCGGGCTGCTGCGAAATCGCCGTCCGCCACCAGCAGCCGCACCAGATTGCCGGCGGGCAATTCGCCGATCGCCCCTTGCAGATGTTCGCCCTGTACATGGCTGGCAATACCGTGCTGGCGCAGCACATCCTGCAGCACATGGGCCTGGATGGCACCAGAGGGTTCGTACACGCTGCGCATGGATGCCTCCTGAAAATGTTCTTATCAATAACTATAGCGCCAGGCGTGCTTCGGGCGGGTTGTTGCTTGATATACATCAAGAACTCTGAGCGAGGCCCTGGATTGTGGGCGCGTGCCGTGGTTTCCCTGAGTCGGGCCTTGCGGCGCCGATGGTATGTTGGAGGCATTGTCTGGAACGCCCTGGAGATTTTGGATGCAGCAACAGCCCTCGTTTTTTCGTCCCTCCCGCCTTGCTGTGGCCGCGCTGGCTCTGGCAGCGGCCCCCTGGGCCCAGGCGGTCTGTCTGGACGACGCGCAGATTGCCCAGTGGGTTCAGGCCTATGAAGCCAGGACGCCTGCCGCCAACCCGCCCGAGATGAGCGCTGAAGATGGCAAATGCACGCGCAACAAGCTCATGGCTGCATTTGAAGCGGCAGGCCGCAAACCGGTGGGCTACAAGGCGGGCCTGACCAGCGCTGCCGTGCAAAAGCGTTTCAACACCGACCAGCCCGTGTGGGGCCGCCTCTACAAGGGCGCGCTGCTGGCCAACCGCACGGTGGTGCCTGCCAGCTTTGGCGCGCGGCCCCTGTTCGAGGCCGATATGCTGGTGCGAGTCTCCAGCACCGCCATCAACCGCGCCACGACGCCACTGCAGGTACTGAACAGCATTGACCGCGTGGTGCCTTATATCGAACTGCCCGATCTGATGGTGGAAGACCCCAAGACCTTGAACGGCGCATCGGTGGAGGCGATCAACGTGGGCTCGCGCCTGGGCGTGATTGGCGATTCGATACGGATTCCAGCATTCCGTGACGAGCGCTATGCCTTTCTGGCGGCATTGCAGGGCATGGAAATCACCATCCGCGACCAGACCGGCGCCCGCCTGGGCGGTGGCCGTGGCGGCGATCTGATGGCGCAGCCGCTCAATGCCGTCATTTGGCTGACGCAGGCGCTGCAGAAGGAGGGCCATGCGCTGAAGGTGGGCGACTGGGTGAGCCTGGGGTCCTTTTCGGCCTTGCTGCCTCCGGCGGCGGGCCAGACCATTACTATCGACTACAAAGGCCTACCGGGCGCACAACCCGTGGAAGTCACCTTTGAATAAGCCTGCCATGGGCTGATGGGTATGGGAGCATAGGTGACGGCGATTGGCCGGTCGGATGGCCGATAATCGCCGCAGTCCGCATGGCTGGGCGGTGGAGCGTTTGGCACCATGCGCACAGTCATTTTGCTCTTGTTTTAATAGCTTGTAGCGCATTACCATATTGCGCCAAGCCGCGTTTATGCCTGAATCCTCCGCCCGATCTGCCGCCCATGCCGCCGTAGAACTGCCCATGCCCGCCGGGGTGCTTGCCGAGTTGACGCCTACCATGCGCAGCGTGGTGGAGCGCATGGCCCGTGCCCAGCACACGCCGATGTGGGAGCTGCCGGTGGAGCAGGCGCGCCAGGGCTATGAGGTGGGCTCGGGCGTGCTGGAGATTCCCAAGCCCGCGCTGGACCGTGTCGAAGACCTCCACATTCCCGCGCGGGATGGCTACCCGATCCCTGCACGCCTCTATGCCGCAACCTGGGACCCGCTGCAGCCGGTGCTGCTGTTCACCCACGGCGGTGGTTTCACCATCGGCAGCGTGGCCACGCACGACACTCTGTGCCGCGAACTCGCGCACCAGGCAGGCTGCATGGTGATCTCGGTGGATTACCGGCTCGCGCCGGAGCACAAGTTTCCCACGGCCAGCAACGATGCCTGGGATGCGCTGCAATGGCTGGCACAGGAGGGCATGCAACTGGGTGCCGATACCCGGCGCATGGCTGTGGGCGGCGACAGCGCGGGCGGCACCCTGGCGGCGGTCAACGCCATTCTGGCGCGCGATGCCGGCATTGCACTGGCGCTGCAGTTGCTCATCTACCCGGGCTGCACCGCGCACCAGGATACGCCTTCGCACGCCCGGTATGCGCAAGGCCCCATCCTGACCGAGCCGATGATCAGCTGGATGTTCGCCAACTACACCCGCAACCCGGGCGACCGCGATGACTGGCGCTTTGCCCCGCTGCTGGTGCCTGACGTACGTGGTGTGGCGCCTGCCAGCCTGCATCTGGCGCAATGTGATTCGCTGGCGGATGAAGGCGTGCTGTACGCTGACAAGCTGCGAGCGGCTGGCGTGGCGGTCGAGCTGGAGATGTATGCTGGCGTGGCGCACGAATTTGTGAAGATGGGCCGGGCGCTGAAGGAGGCCAGAGCCTGCCACGCGAACATGGCCCAGGCATTGCGGGCCGCGTTTGATTGATTGCAGCCCATCGGTGGCAATCCTGCGAAAGGATTGCTGCATTCCTCCCCGTTTTTCAGATACACCATGTCAGCAGCACCCGTCATTTTGTTTCCCCAACCCGCCCAATCCCTCAGCGACTTCCGCTGCCGCAACCGCCAGCGTGTGCGCTGGTCCGAAGTGGATCTGCAGAAGGTGGTTTTCAACGCCCATTACCTGAACTATGTCGATATCGGCATGTCCGAATACTGGCGCCAGTTGGCGGTGCCGTATGAAGAGGGTACGCAGCGCCTGGGCGGCGAGCTGTTCTTGAAGGCCACGCAGATCGAGTACCACGCCTCGGCCCGGCTCGATGATGTGATCGATATCGGCATCCGCGTCACCCGGCTTGGCAATACCTCGGTGCAGTTCGAGGCAGGCATTTTCTGTCCCGACCGGCTGCTGGTTTCGGCCTCCATGGTCTATGTGTTTGCCGATGGCGCGCAGCGGCCTGTGCCGCTGCCCGATGCCTATCGCCAGATGGTGCAGCGCTACGAGGCGGGCGAGGAGGTGGTGGAGGTCAGGACCGGCAGCTGGAACGTTCTTGGCCAGGAGGCGATGCGCCTGCGCATGCAGGTGTTTGTGCGCGAGCAGGGCATCCCCGAGGAAATTGAGGCTGACGAATTTGATGTGACCTCACTGCATGCCGTCGCCATCAACGGTCTGGGCATGTGCGTGGCAACGGGCCGTATGCTGCCCAGCGCCAACCAGGAAAGCCGCGCGGATGTGATGCGCATCGGCCGCATGGCCGTGGCTCGCCCCTTGCGTGGCACCCAGCTGGGCCGCCAGGTGCTGGATGCGTTGGTGGACGCAGCGCGCCGCCAGGGCAAGCGCCAGGTGGAGCTGCATGCCCAGTGCACGGCAGAGAACTTTTACCGCCGCGCCGGGTTTACCGTGGTGGGGGAGCGATACGAGGAAGCGGGCATTCCCCATGTCTCGATGACCCGGGATTTGTAGAAAAAACCTTGCGGGCGTGCGCTGGGTGAGCGCCTGCACTTTGTTTTTGATAGCGTCTGGTGCATTGCCATCTTGCCAAATAAAAAGCCGGGCCTGGTTTCCCAGTCCCGGCGAGGAGTGATGGTCAAGATGCGCTTGAGTAGTTGTAGCGTTTTGCAAGTGGAGCCAACGTGGCAGCTCCTGCTTGCAAAGTCCGCCAATTTTAGCAAAAACTACGGCAATAGTGCCAAAATTCCTTGCGTAACAGGTACTTGGCAAAAAATTGGCGGAAAGCGGCGGTTATCTGTCGTATTTTTGATGAATTTTTGGCCAGATGCCCCTGCCAGAAGGCGCAAGGCAAGAGGGTTTGCTCAGATATCGTCCTTCAGCGCATAAGGCAGTGCCAGCACCTGCAGCGCAGGGCCGGTGCTGCTGCCCAGGTGCAGGGTATCGGTGGCTGCGGCAATCTGCATCGACACCAGTGCCTCAAACCCGCTGGCCGTGGCGGCAGTCTGCACCACGGTGCCCACGGGTTGCTCGGCGTCGCTGGCGACAAATACTTCCTGGCCCACGGCGGGCTGTGCGGGTGACGCCACGCGGTACATGCGCCGCTTGAGCGTGCCGCGGAACTGGCTGCGCGCCACGACTTCCTGGCCCGGATAGCAGCCTTTCTTGAAGCTCACGCCTTCTACCGATTCAAAGTTCACCATCTGGGGCACAAAGGCATCGACCACGGGCTGGGTGATGAGCGGCACCCCCGCCTGCACGAGCGAGAGCTGCCAGGCCGCTGCATTCAGCAGCGGGCTGTGCGCCACCGCATCGGGCAGGGCGCTGTCTGTGGGGGCTGCCAGCAACGCACGGCTTTCGCCGCTGGCGGCAAAGAGGCGCACAATGGATGCATCGCCCAGTTGCGCCGTCTGCCAGGGTGCCAGTTCGCGGGCCTCGGCAGGCACGGCGTCACCGGCCAGGCCGATCAGCTTCACGGCATCGGTGGCATCGCTCATCTTGACCTTGGCGCGCAGCACGAACATGGACAGGCGCTTGAGCGTTGCGGCCAGCACATCGCGGCTGGTGATGAGCCAGAACTCACCAGCGCTACGTTTGATGACAATAAAACTGGCCTGCATGCGGCCCTTGGCAGAGAGAAAAGCCGCAAGACGGGCCTGGCCTACGGGAAGCAGCTGCACATCGTTGGTCAGCTGCCCTTGCAGAAAAATGGCGGCGTCATCGCCTTCAGCGCGGATCACACCCAGGTGCTGAAGGGCGAGATGTCCTTGTAATGCTTGTGTCATGGGTGAATTATGATGCGCGATCCATTGCACAGAGGTGGTAGGGTTGTGAAGCGTTTATTGGTGTTGATCGTGGTGGCGGCGCTGGCCGTGGCGGGTGCGGGCGCTTGGTGGCTGCACCAGCCCATCGTGGCGGGCGACAAGCCCGTGGAGCTGGAGATTGAGCCGGGCACACCCCCGCGCGCCGTGGCGCAGGCCGTGCAGGCGGCGGGCATCGGCGTCAATGCCGATCTGCTGTACTGGTGGTTCCGCCTCTCTGGGCAGGACCGAAAGATCCGTGCGGGCAATTACGAAATCCCCGTGGGCACCACGCCGCAGAGTCTGCTCGCGCGCCTGGTGCGTGGCGAAGACAGCCAGCGCGTGTTGACAATTGTCGAGGGCTGGAACTTCCGGCAGGTGCGGGCCGCACTTGCCAAGGAAGAGAACCTCAAGCACGACAGCGCGGTGATGACGCCCGAGCAAATCATGGAGGCGCTGGGCAAGCCGGGTGTTGCGGCTGAGGGGCGCTTTTTTCCGGACACCTATGCCTTCTCCAAGGGCAGCAGCGATATCGCCTTGCTGCGCCGCGCCATGCAGGCCATGGACAAGCGGCTGGAAGCCGCCTGGTCGCTCAAGCAGGAGGACAGCCCGCTCAAGTCGGCGGACGAGCTGTTGATTCTGGCCAGCATCGTCGAGAAGGAAACCGGCAAGGCCGCCGACCGGGGGCTGGTGGCGGGAGTGTTTGCCAACCGCCTGCGCATCGGCATGCTGCTGCAGACCGACCCGACGGTGATCTACGGCCTGGGCGACAAGTTCGACGGCAACCTGCGCAAGCGCGACCTGCAGGCCGATACCCCATGGAACACCTACACGCGCACCGGTCTGCCGCCCACGCCCATTGCGATGCCGGGCAAGGCGTCGCTGATGGCCGCCGTGCAGCCTGAAAAGACCAAGGCGCTGTATTTTGTGGCCCGAGGCGACGGCAGCAGCCATTTCAGCGAGAGCCTGGACGAGCACAACCGCGCGGTCAATACCTTCCAGCGGGGCAAGTGAGCGGGGCGGGTCACACCAGCGGCAGTCAGATCCGGTGAGCAGCCCGTTGCCGAACCTGCTGCCCAATCCGGCCCGCAAGCTGCGTACAATCCCCCGCAGCATGACACCCTCCCATTCCGCCCCTCCCGCGTCGGCCCCCGGTGGCCTGTTCATCACCTTTGAAGGCATTGATGGTGCCGGCAAGTCCTCGCACATCCAGGGGCTGCATGATGCGTTTGTGGCCGCAGGGCGCACGGTGGTGACGACGCGCGAGCCGGGCGGCACGCCGCTCGCGGAAAAGCTGCGCACCCTGTTTCTGCACGAGCCCATGGATGCGCTCACCGAGTCGCTTCTGGTATTTGCCGGTCGGAGGGACCACCTGCAGCAGGTGATCGAGCCCGCCCTGGCGCGTGGCGATGTGGTGCTGTGCGACCGTTTCACCGACGCGACCTTTGCCTACCAGGGCAGCGGGCGGGGTTTCGATCTGCAGGTGCTATCAACTCTGGAGCGCATGGTGCAAGCCAATCAAGCGCTGGGGGCTGATTTCATTCGCCAGCCGGATTTGACGGTGTGGTTTGACTTGCCCACCGAGGTGGCGGCCGAGCGCCTGGCCCATGCACGCGTGCCTGATCGGTTCGAATCGCAGCCCCAGGCCTTTTTTGCGCAGGTGGCCGCAGGCTATGGCGCGCGCGCCGCTGCCCAGCCCGGGCGCTTTGCGCGCATTGATTCCAACCAGCCACGCCCCGACGTATGGCAGGCCGTGCGCGCCGCCGTTGCCCAGCGCGGCTGGCTGGCGGTGGAGGCCTGAACATGGCGACCTCTGAAAAGAACACGGTGCAGGCGGTGACGCCGCCAGTCGCGCCCTGGATTGCCCAGCAGCGCGATGCCTTGCTGCAGCAGCGTGGCCACGCCTGGTTGCTGCAGGGGCCATCGGGCCTGGGGCAGTTTGCACTGGCCATGGAGCTGGTGCGTGCCTGGCTGTGCGATGCGCCCGGTGCGCATGGCGCCTGCGGGCAATGCGCCAGCTGCCACGCGATTGACGTGCACGCGCACACCGACCTGTGCGTGCTGATGCCCGAGACCACCATGCTGGCGTTGGGCTGGCCGTTGCCCGAGAAGGCGCAGGCCGATATTGACGACAAGAAGCGCAAGCCGAGCCAGGAAATCCGTGTCGACGCGATGCGCGATGCGGTGGAGTTCACCCAGCGCACATCCGGGCGCGGCAAGGGCAAGGCGGTGCTGGTGTATCCGGCCGAGCAGATGAATGCCGTCACCGCCAATGCCCTGCTCAAGACGCTGGAAGAGCCGCCAGGCGATGTCCGCTTTGTGCTGGCCACCGAGGCGGCGCACCAGCTTTTGCCTACCATCCGCAGCCGCTGCCTGTCGCACACCATGCAGTGGCCGGTGGCAGAGGCTGCCAGCGCCTGGCTGGCCGGGCAGGGCGTGCCTGCAGACCAGATCACAGGCGCCCTGCAGGCCGCAGGCGGTCGCCCCGAAGACGCACTCGCGCAACTGCAGGCCGGGCGCTCGCCACAGGTCTGGAAAAAGCTGCCCAAGGAGCTTGCCCAGGGCCAGGCCGGGGCGTTGGCGAGCCTGGCAGGGCCGCAAGTGGTGGATGCATTGCAAAAGCTCTGCCATGACCTGCTGATGCTGCGTGTGGGGGCAGCGCCGCGCTTTTTCGACAAGGCCGATCTGCCCGCCCCGCCGACCCTTGCGGTCCTCAGCCGCTGGAGCAAGGCGCTCACGCAGTCGATGAAGACGGCAGATCATCCATTCAACCAGGGCCTGATGCTGGAGGCGCTGGTCGCGCAGGCGGCGTCAGTACTGCAGTCACGCCGCTGATACCGCAGGCATGGTGGCCCGGCTCGGTAATGCATCTGAAATCGGCCGGAATTTCGGTAAAAGTGGTGCTTGCGCATCAACCATGCGCAGTTTGCGCTATGTGCTTGATAGCTGACACCACATTTGGTTATCCTTGCAGGCTATGAACAGTCCTACCCCCGCATCTGCTGCGTCCGCAGCGTCTGCCGCTGCTGCGCGCCCCAGCGTGCTGCAGCTGGCCATCAAGGAAAAGGCAGCGCTGTACGCCGCCTACATTCCCTTGTTCAAGGACGGCGGCATTTTTGTGCCCACGCCCAAGGATTACGCGCTGGGGGACGATGTATATCTGTTGCTCACACTGCCGCAGGACCCGCAGCGTTACCCCATTGCCGGCAAAGTGGGCTGGGTGACACCCGCAGGCGCCGGCGGCAACCGAACCCAGGGCATAGGTGTGCGCTTCCCGAAAGACCCTAAAACCGACGAGTTGCGCTACAAGATCGAACAGATTCTGGGCACGGCGCTGCAGGCGGATCGCGCCACGCAAACCATCTGACCGGCCTTGGCTGCTCCTCTCGCGACCCTGTCTGACAGGGTTTTTTGCTTTTAAGGACAGCAGCCAATGCGTCTGAGCAGAGACAATAGCGGTAATTTCTTGACTTGAGTTATACAGGTGACACAACGCAAGGGCCTTGCCCTTGGCTGTGCACACTGCAGATTCCCGGCCCCATTGATTTTCAAGGCATCGCTCCTGGTGCCTGCTGCTGACCTTTTGATGTTTACCGATTCACACTGCCATTTGAACTTTCCTGAACTGGCCCAGGATCTGCCGGCCATCCGTGCCAAGATGGCCGAAGCCCAGGTGACGCGCGCCCTGTGCATCAGCTGCACGATGGAAGAGTTTCCCGACGTGCATGCGCTGGCCACCAGCTATGACAACATCTGGTGCAGCGTTGGCGTACACCCTGACACCGAGGGCCTGACCGAGCCGAGCGTGGACGATTTGGTGCAGCGCGCGGGCCTGCCGCGTGTGGTGGCCATCGGTGAGACCGGGCTCGATTACTACGGTATGGAAGACCGCAAGGGCGGGCGTACGATTGCCGATCTGGAGTGGCAGCGCGAGCGCTTCCGCACCCATATCCGGGCTGCTCAGCAGGTGCAAAAGCCGCTGGTCATCCACACGCGCAGCGCCTCTGAGGACACCTTGCGCCTTCTGCGGGAAGAAGGTGAGACTGGTGGCGCGGGCAGCGCTGGCGGCGTGTTCCACTGTTTTACCGAAACCATGGAAGTGGCGCGTGCCGCGCTGGACCTGGGCTTTTACATCTCGTTTTCCGGCATCGTCACCTTCAAGAGCGCGCAGGATCTGCGTGATGTGGCAGCCTTTGTGCCCGAAGACCGACTCCTGATCGAAACCGACAGCCCGTACCTCGCGCCTGTGCCCTATCGTGGCAAGACCAATACGCCCGCTTACGTGCCGTTTGTGGCAAAGCAGGTTGCGCAGGTACGCGGCATGACTGTGGAAGCCGTGGCAGAAGCCACCAACCGCAACTTTGACCGGCTGTTTTCAGGAGTGCTGGCATGACGCTTTTCCGGAAGAATAGGCCTGTAGCGCAATACCGAAAGGCGCTTGCTGCTATTGTTTTTGCAACGGTTGGCGGCCTGGCGCAGGCGGGCTCCTACGATGACTTCTTTACCCGCATCATCCGCGACGACGCGCCAGGCATTGCTGCCTTGGTCAAACAAGGCTTTGATCCCAACACCGTGAACGAGCGCGGCGAGACGGGGCTGACGCAGGCCTTCAAGCTCGATTCCTACCGCGCCGCTAAGGGGCTGATCGATCTGCCTTCCACCAAGGTCAACCAGCCCAACAGCAAGGGGGAGACGCCGCTCATGATGGCTGCCATCAAGGGGCAGGTAGACTTGGCCAAGGCCTTGATTGCCCGCGACGCCGATGTGAACCGCGAAGGCTGGACGCCGCTGCACTACGCCGTATCGGCCCCCAGCGAAGACGGCTCCGACCTGAAGATGGTGGCACTCCTGCTGCAGCATCACGCCTATATCGATGCGGCATCGCCCAATGGCACCACGCCGCTCATGATGGCCGCCCAGTACGGCACCCGCAGCGCGGTGGAATTGCTGATCAAGGAGGGCGCCGATCCCAAGCTGAAGAACCAGCAGGGCCTGACGGCTGTGGACTTTGCCACCCGGGCGGACCGCGCCGAAGTGGTGCGCTGGCTGGCCCAGGCGGGTGGTGCAGCGGGCACCTCTTCAGCGGTTGGCACGGCAGAGCCTGCCAAACCTGCTGCCGCACCGGGCGGGCATGTGCCGCAGCAGCCGGCCTTCCCACAGGGCAAGCGCAAGATCCAGAGCAACTGGTGATGGCTCGTCGGTTGTTGGCTCGCTGATTTTCATGAAGCCATGCGCTGGCGTGCGCCAGTAAAGCGCCTTTATTGCAAAATCTATAGCAAAAAACACCAAACCTTCTGAAAGGCTTGGTGTTTTTTTGGGGTGCGAAACTGCGTATTGGCGTCAGTGGGGCCGCGACTGCAGCCGGGCATACAGGCCGCCCAGCTCCAGCAATTGCTCGTGGGTGCCTTGCTCCACCACCTGGCCGCGCTCCATCACCACCACACGGTCCGCGTGCTCGATGGTGGACAGGCGGTGCGCAATCACCACGGTGGTGCGCCCCTGCATCAGCCGCGCCAGAGCCTCCTGCACCAGCCGCTCCGATTCGGTATCGAGTGCGGAGGTGGCTTCGTCCAGGATCAGGATTGGCGCGTCCTTGTACAGCGCGCGTGCAATGGCCAGGCGTTGGCGCTGGCCTCCTGAAAGCTGGTTGGCGTTGTGGCCGACCATGCTGTACACGCCCTGTGGCTGGCGTGCCACAAAATCCTGCAGGTTGGCGGCTGCAAGGCACTGCTGCAGGCGCGCTTCATCGACCGGCGCGCCCAGGGCTACGTTGGCTGCAATGGTGTCGTTGAACATCACGACATCCTGGCTCACCATGGCGAACTGGCTGCGCAGGCTGTGCAGATCCCAGTCGTGCAGCGGCACGCCATCGATGCTGGCCGAGCCACTGGAGGGCTCCACAAAACGCGGCAGCAGATTGACGAGGGTGGTCTTTCCGGCGCCCGAGGGGCCCACCAGGGCCACCACTTCGCCTGGGTGGATGGTGAGCGAGAGGTGGCGCAGGGCGGGGGCCTTGTCGCTGCCAAATTCGACGGTCACATCGGTCAGCTGGACAGCGCCACGCGCCTTGTCTGCGCGGTGCTGGCCACCGGCTTCGGGTGGTACTTCGCCCAGCAGACCCAGGCCGCGCTCCAGCGCTGCCACGCCGCGTGTCAGCGGGTTGGCCACATCGGCAAGGCGCCGGATGGGGGCAATCAGCATCAGCATGCCGGAGATGAAGGAGATGAAGCTGCCGACCGTCACTTCCTGGGCGCTGACCACCGTGGCGCGGCTTTGCCACAGCGCGATGCAGATCACGACGGACAGCGCAACGGCCGCCAGCAACTGGGTGAGCGGTGTCATGGCAGCCGATGCGATCGTGGCCTTGATAGCCAGCTGCCGCAGCCTGCGGCTCAGCGTCAGGAAGCGGCCAGCCTGGGCTGGCTGGGCGGCGTGGATGCGCACCACGCGGTGGGCGAGTACGTTCTCCTCCACCACATAGGCCAGTTCATCCGTGGCTTGCTGGCTGGCCTTGGTGATGTGATAGAGCCGTTTGGAGAGCGTTTTCATGATCCATGACACGCTGGGAAGCAGCACCGCCACGATCAAGGTGAGCTGCCAATTGGTATAGAGCAGGTAAAGCAGCAGTGCAATCACCGTGAAACCGTCGCGCGAAAGCATCAGAAGCGCCTGCACGATCAGGGTGGCGCCATTCTGTACCTCGTACACCACGGTGTTGGATAGCGCACTGGCCGATTGCTTGGAAAACAGGCTCAGGTGGGCGTCCAGCACGCGATTGAACAGGTTCTCGCGCAGACGCATCATCCCGTCGTTGGCAATGCGCGCCAGTGCGTACTGGTTGATGAACTGTGCAACACCACGAATGAAAAAAACGCCAACAATTGCTACAGGCACGGCCCACAGCGGCAGGGTGCCGCCGGTAAAGCCCTTGTCCACCAGGGGTTGCAGGAGGGCGGGAATGGCCACCTCGGTCCCAGCTACTACCACCGTGGCCAGCACGGCGAGCACCCAGGTCCAGCGCTGGTAGCCAAAGTACGGAGTGAGGCGGGAGAGGCGTGCGCGCAATGACAGCTGGGCTACCGTGCTAGCAGGATCACTGCCCGAAGGTGCTGGCGCGGCCGCAGATGCATGCGCGGAAGATGGTTTTTCTGTTGTGGACATGTGTGCAAGATTCTAGAATGGCCGGCTGTCTTCCTTGGAAGATAATAGTGATTTTGTAGGGTGTGTAACATCCTGCTGCCTTCTGAGGCATGTTCGGCATACATTGCGCATTTATGATGGTCGGTAATGACTAAAAAACGCTTCCCATCTATTTCTTCGGAGGCGGCCAAGCCGCTGTTCCATCGTCGTCACCTTCTCGGCGCTGCACTGGCAGCCCCAGCACTCCCGGCACTGGCGCAGTTCCGCGTCGAAGTGACGGGTGTCGGCATCAGGCAGTATCCCATTGCCATTCCCCAGTTTCGTGGTGAAGGCAGTGCGCCCCAGAAAATCTCGGCCATCGTCCAGGCCGACCTGATCCGCAGCGGCCTGTTCAAGGCGGTGGATGCATCGGGCGAAGAGCTGGATGAGACCTCCCGCCCCGATGTGGCCAAGTGGACCGCCAAGGGCGCGGAGTACCTCTCGGTCGGCAGCGTGACGCGTGGCGGTAACGGCTTTGACGTGCGCTTCCGCTTGTGGGACGCAGTCAAGGGTGCCGATCTGGGAGGCCAGAGCTACAACGTGCCGCAGGCTGACTTGCGCCTTGTGGCACACAAGATCGCCGACTACATCTACGAAAAGATCACCGGCGAGAAGGGCGTGTTCTCCACGCGCATCGCCTACGTTACCAAGAATGGTGCCCGATACACCCTGTGGGTGGCGGATTCGGATGGCGAAAACGCACAATCGGCGCTCTCCAGCCCCGAGCCCATCATCTCGCCCACCTGGTCGCCTGCCGGCACGCAACTGGCCTATGTGTCGTTTGAATCGCGCAAGCCCGTGGTGTACGTGCACGAGGTGTCTTCGGGCCGCCGCCGTCTGATCGCTAACTTCCGGGGCTCCAACAGCGCACCGGCCTGGTCGCCGGATGGCAGCACGCTTGCCGTCACCCTCAGCCGAGATGGCGGCTCGCAGCTCTACACCATCCCATCGAGTGGTGGCGAGCCACGCCGCCTGATGCAAAGCAGCGGTATCGATACCGAGCCGACCTATTCCAAGGATGGCCGCTATATCTACTTTGTCAGCGACCGTGGCGGCGCACCGCAGATCTACCGCGTGGGTGCCCAGGGCGGTGGTGCTGAACGCGTGACGTTTAGCGGTTCCTACAACATCTCTCCCTCTATCAGTCCTGACGGCAAGACACTTGCTTACATCACCCGTGCCGGTGGTGGCTATAAATTGCAGGTCATGGACTTGGCTTCCAGTACTGTGACATCGGTGACCGATACCAGCAACGACGAAAGCCCCAGCTTTGCTCCGAACAGCCGACTCATTGTCTATGCCACCCGCGAAGGAGGTCGTGAAGCGCTCATGACCACGACGCTTGATGGCAAGATCAAGGCACGACTGGCCGGGCAGAATGGAGACATCCGTGAGCCCGATTGGGGCCCATACCAACCCTAAAAACAAGAATTTTGCTAGTGTTCTGAGTCAGTAGTTTTATACGAAAAATCCTTTCGGAGAGTTATACATGTTGTCGTTTAAAAAAGCTTCGTTGGCCCTGGTGGCCGCTGCCGTGCTGGCTGGTTGCAGCTCTGCCCCTTCGCTGGATAACGCCCCTGTGGAAGACAAGGGTGCAACAACCGCAGGTAATGGCGCAGGCACCGGCGGTGCAGGCCAGAGCACCGTGGGCGGTGTCGACCTGAACCAGAGCGGCGCTAATGGCCAGGGCCCCGTGGGCGTTGCCCGCGTGATCTATTTCGACTTTGACAGCTACTCTGTCAAGCCAGATTTCCAATCCACGCTCGACGCGCACGCCAAGTTCCTGAAGGCCAATCCTTCGCGCAAGGTCATGTTGGAAGGCAATACCGACAACCGTGGCGGCCGCGAGTACAACCTGGCACTGGGCCAGAAGCGTGCGGAAGCCGTGCGCCGCTCGCTGAACGTGCTGGGTGTGTCCGACAACCAGATGGAAGCCGTCTCCTTTGGCAAGGAAAAGCTGGCTGCTGAAGGTAGTTCGGAAGACGCACACGCGCAAAACCGCCGCGTTGAACTGAACTACCGTTAATAGGCTCCATGATCCTCACTCGCAGAACCCCTCGTTTGATTGCGCTTGCCGCCTTGTGGGCATGCGCAACCGCCTCCCAGGCCGCACTGTTTGAAGATGCCGACGCGCGCCGCGCCATTCTGGAATTGCGCCAGCGTGTCGACCAGGTCACGCAGGGCAGCAACCAGAACGGCGAAGACACCTCGCAGGTGCGCCGCAGCCTGCTGGACTTCCAGTCGCAAATGGAATCCATGCGCGCCGAGATGAACAAGCTGCGAGGCGAAAACGAGACCCTGCGACGTGAGGTTGCTGATTTGAAGCGCGGGCAGACCGATCTGGCCAAGGGCATGGAAGCACGCCTGCAGCAGTTCGAACCCGTCGCTGTTACCGTGGACGGTCAGGAATTCAAGGCCGATCCCGCTGAAAAACGCGATTTTGAAGCAGCCCTGGGCGTGTTTCGCAGCGGCAAGTTTGCCGATGCAGCCAGCGCTTTCAGTGGCTTCGTCCAGCGTTACCCCAAGAGTGGCTATGTGCCATCCGCACGTTTCTGGCTGGGCAATGCCTACTACGCCACGCGTGACTACAAGCCGGCCATCAGCAATTTCCAGCAAATCCTGGCCACAGCGCCGCAGCACATGCGCGCGCCTGATTCGGCCCTGTCGATCGCCAATTGCCAGATTGAGCTGAAAGACACCAAGGCAGCGCGCAAGACCCTGGAAGACCTGCTCAAGGCCTACCCCGAAAGCGATGCGGCCAACGCGGCCAAAGAGCGACTCTCCAAACTCAAGTGATATGAGCGATCTGTCTCCTGCGGCGTCCGATCGGCAGGACGCCGAGATGGACGCAGATCTCCAAAGGCGCTTTGGTGGCCTGGACCGCCTTTTGGGCGTAGCACCGGCTGCCAACATGCGTGCGGCCTGTATTGCCGTCGTCGGCATTGGTGGCGTTGGATCATGGACTGCAGAGGCGCTGGCCCGCAGTGGCGTCTCTCGCTTGCGCCTGATCGATCTGGACAATGTGGCTGAATCCAACATCAATCGCCAGATCCATGCGCTCTCCAGTACCATCGGAATGGCCAAGGTTGGTGCGATGCGTGAGCGCATTGCGCAGATCAATCCGCACTGCCAGGTGGACTTGGTCGAAGACTTTCTGACCCCCGAAAACTGCGCCACCTTGCTGGACGGCGTCGACGGTTTTGTGGATGCGTGCGATCAGGTGCGTGCCAAGGTGGCCATGGCGGCCTGGGGTCTGCGCCATAAACGTGCCTTTGTCTGCATTGGCGCTGCTGGTGGCAAGCGCCATGCCTGGAAGGTGGAGCAGGAAGACCTGGCCCACACCACGCATGACCCGCTGCTCGCCCAGGTACGGTACCGCCTGCGCAAGGAGTATGGCGCGCCCAAGGACGGCAAGAAAATGAATGTGCCTTGCATATTCAGCAAGGAAGCCGTGGCGGGCCCCGATCCGTCATGCGCGGTGGATGGCGACGGCTCGCTCAACTGCCACGGCTACGGCTCATCGGTGGCGGTCACCGCAACCTTTGGCATGTGTGCGGCTGGCTGGATCATGGAAAAACTGGCGTTCTCGAAAAAATGACAAAAAACTTACGCTATAATTTAAGTCTGTTGTGAGCAAGGGAGCTTTTATTAGCGACTGAGCAAACCAAGGCGGGTCTTTAGCTCAGTCGGTAGAGCAGCGGACTTTTAATCCGTTGGTCGCGAGTTCGAATCTCGCAGGACCCACCAAAGAATTCAAACGCTATAGCTGCAAAAGCTATAGCGTTTTTTTCATATTATTCCCACGGTGGGAATACGATTTAGCTTAATGAATGGCGGATAGCCACTTTCGAGCGCTCGTGAGCCTTGGCAGTCTTCACTGAATTTGCGTGCAACTTGGGCAGTGCCCATACTGTGCTTTGTGCTGGATTGTGTGGTACGCCCGTAGACTGCGGAAGGTAACTGGCGCTCGATAATTCCACCTTGATCGCGGCCACTATTGTCCGCTGCCAGCCAGTTTTGTGTCCTGATTCTGACAGTGAGTCGTTTCGCTGGTGAATGAAAGCGTAAAGGGTGGACTGCCCCGGTCCGTTATATGTTTTCTTGCGATCTGGCTAAAAACCGGTACGACATGTTTGGGCTGAAGGGTTGGCCTTGTGTAAAGAAAAAGCCACCCGAAGGTGGCTTTGCATCAGCTCTGGCGTCTGCGTAACTGCATCGCGCCCATTGCCACCAGAACCAGTGACAGGGCCATCACGCCCCATTCCTTGAGGGTGGGGACAGGTGCAGGGGTAGGCGGCGCCGTGCTGGTGAGCTTGTTCACGAATGCCGCGACATTGCCGCTGCCCGATGTCACCAGTGTCACGGCAGGGGGCAGGTCTGCGCTCCAGGCATAGCCCGCAGGAGCCGCTGGCAGTGCCGCGTCTTCACTGATCGTGCAGCTTGCGCCTTGTGGAACATTGGTGATGGCAATGGCACCGGTGCTGGCGCCGCTGAGGGTGACTGCCGTCTGGTACGTGCCATCTGCACCGCAGTTGGCCGTGAATTTGAAGACCCCCGAAACGCCGGTGGCGGGGCCGCCGCTCACGGTTTTGTTGATCGTGATGTCGCTGTTGGCGCGCGCGAGGGTATTGGTCAGCGTGACGCTGGCTGCAGCAGGCGGCGCAACGAGGCTGGCCGTTGCGCTGGGCAGGGGATTCTCCACCCAGATGTAGTTGGCTGGCGCCGTGGAGCGGGA